>CAZVVF010000083.1:0-10010 GCA_964630575.1 uncultured Burkholderiales bacterium
AAGTCCATCACCGAGGAAGGCTTTGGCCACGAGTCCCGTGCCCAGCGCTATTGCCGTCATCAGGGTCACCAGCCTGAGCGAGACCAACGGTCCTCCAGCAAGGCATGCAGATGCTCTGCACAACAGGGATCAGGCAAAACACCTACAACTAGGCTGCTTTCACCGAATGAGGAGTCAGTGCTATGAGTGATCACGTCCGCCGAGAGATGGAAATGCAAATACGAGAGGGCACTCTGTTTGAGCAAGCGCTTGGGCATGCCAAAGACTACCTGAAGTCGGCCCACGAGCGCCGTGTCGCACCGAGGCAAAGGGACCTGAATTCGCTCTCCTTCTTCGAGGAGCCCCTGCCCGACAACAAGGGCGACGCTGCGGCTATCGTGTCGTCTCTCCAGGAGTACGGCTCACCTGGAACAGTGGCCCAGACTGGCGGCCGTTTCTTTGGTATGGTCAATGGTAGCGTGATACCCGCATCCCTGGCGGCCCGATTTCTGAGTGATGCCTGGGACCAAAATGCTGCTCTCTATGCTGTTTCTCCCACCAATTCCAAGCTTGAGGAGGTTTGCCAGTCTTGGCTTCGTGAGCTTTTTGGCTTGCCCGAGCAAACCGTTGCGGGCTTTGTGAGCGGTACCTCCATGGCCGTCGTTTGTTGCCTGGCAGCAGCGCGTTACCGCATCTGTACAGATGCCGATTGGGACGTCAATGAGCAAGGTTTGAGTGGTGCTCCCGAAATCCGCATCGTGGCGAGTCGCCACATCCATAGTACGGTCTTGAAGGCGATCGCTCTCCTCGGCTTTGGTACCTCGCGCATAGAATGGGTCGACGTGGACGACCAAGGCCGACTTCTGACGGACTCGGTGCCAAACCTAGACAGCAAAACTATTTTGATTTTGCAGGCGGGCAATGTGAATTCAGGCTCCTACGATCCTATTAGAGCGTGTTGCGAGATGGCTAGGGCTGCAGGGGCCTGGGTGCACGTGGATGGTGCTTTTGGTCTTTGGGCTGCTGCCAGTAAGCGTCTCAAACACCTCACCGACGGAATGGAGTTGGCCAACTCTTGGAGTGTCGATGGCCACAAGACGCTCAACACACCCTACGACAATGGTTTGGCTCTGTGCGCCGACCCCGAAGCCCTGGTCAACGCCCTGCAGAATTCAGCGGCCTATATTATGTCTTCTGAGCACAGAGATGGCATGATCTATACCCCCGAAATGTCGCGGCGATCGAGAGCCGTGGAATTGTGGGCAGCCATGAAATACCTCGGGCGAGAGGGGATCGATCTGCTAGTCTACGGTTTGCACGAACGAGCTCTACAGTTCTCTCGGGAATTGAAGGCAGCGGGTTTTCAGGTGATCAACGATGTCGTCTTCAATCAAGTGTTGCTCGACTGTGGAGACCCGTTGGTCACGGCCAACACCATCCGTCACATTCAAGAATCCGGTGAAGCTTGGGTGGGTGGCTCAACTTGGTTCGACAAGTCAGTCATTCGTATTAGCGTTTGCTCTTGGGCCACCACAGAAGCCGATATCAGCCGGGCTGTGAAAGCCTTTGTTAAGGCTCACCAAGAAGCATCTCGCTGAGGTCGCCTCAAGGCAGGCAAAACCGAGGCATCCTCGCACCAGTGTCTGCTCAAACAACAGAGCTCCTGGACCCAAAAGAGAGGCTATACAGCGTTCATCTCTAAACCCACTGTAAGACAAAAGCTAAGGCACAGACCAACCATGAAGACGGTTTTCTTTGGACGCGATGGTCGACAATCGACTCGTCCCCTTGAGTCCCTCGCCAAACGATTCGAGATCCTTCGGGTCGTTGGACCAAGCTATGAAAAAGGGGGAAACCTCGAGAACTTTGCCCGTCATCTCAAGGTCGAAATGCGCCGTGTGTCCCACTTGGACCCCTCTCTTGCCGATGGGGCCGACTTACTGGTGTTCTCCAATTTTCCTAAACGCGTACCAGCGAGCCTGTTGGAGAGACCAAAGTTTGGCTGTCTCAATCTACACCCCTCGCTACTGCCCGACTTTCGCGGCTACTCACCTTGGTTGTGGCAATTCTATCACGCTGAAAAAGAAGGAGGCTGGACCGTCCATCTCATGGATGAAGGCCTCGACACCGGCCCCGTACTCGCGCAGTCGAAGTTCACCATTCCCTTTGGTATCGATGTGAGCGACCTGATCGATGGAGTCCTTCAGTCCGGCGCAGACCTCTTGTCTGACACCGCCTTGGCTTGGGTCAAAGGCGAACTCACGGCCGTTCCACAGATAGGCTCAGGACGCCCAGCCCCCAAAACCGAACGGGGCGCCCGGCTGGTGAATTGGAAAGAGTGGCCCGTTCGACGAGTCTACCACTTCATAAATGGGACCTCTCCTTGGCACGAAGCCCTGCCGTCGGCTTGGGGATGGCGTTGGCGCCCTTTGAACTGGGAAGAAGCCTCCCACTCCCAGCGACCAGGATCCCTGCGATGGAGGCCTGGAGGATGGCGAGTCTATTGCCGTGACGGCTGGATCTTGCTGAAGCTCTGTCGCTAGACCTCGACCACCATTTTGCCAAGATTTTCCCCGCTGAAAAGACCGAGGAATGCATCGGCTCCGCTCTCGAACCCCTTCACTCGGGTGGTTTCCCAACTCACCAGACCGCTCTTCTTCCAGCGAGCCAGTTTCGAAAGGTACTCCGGATACTTATCGAAGTGGTCAAAGCTCAGAAAGCCCTCCATCCGCAACCTTTTCCCAATGACCTGCACCAAGTTGCTGGGCCCTGGAGAAAGAGTCTTCTCATTGTAGGTGGATATCATTCCACAACTCGCAATTCTCCCTCTGACGTTCATATGGGATAGCGCCGCCTGTAGGAACTCTCCGCCCACATTGTCCCAATAAATGTCGATGCCGTCAGGGGCGTGATCGGCGAAAGCCTTGTCCACAGAGTCCACCTTTTTGTAGTTGAAGGCAGCCTCGACCCCTAGTTTGTCCTTCAGGTAGGTAACCTTCTTGTCACTACCGGCTGAACCGATCACTCGACAACCACTGAGCTTGGCGAACTGGCAAACCAGACTCCCCACGGCACCCGAGGCAGCCGATACCATCACGGTTTCTCCAGCCACCGGACGACCCACATAAAACAGACCCGCGTAGGCCGTAATGCCTGGCATGCCTGCCGCTCCCAGGTAGTCACTGGGCTCAAAGTTGTCGGTATCAACCCGACGACACTGGTCCCCCTCTACCAAAGCATGAGTCCTCCAGCCGCCAGATTCGCTAGCGACGAGGTCGCCCTCCTTGAAGTTGGGATGCTCACTCTTGAGCACCTTGCCCACCACACCACCATCCAAAGGCTTGCCTATCTCAAATGAGGCCGCGTAGCTCTTGCTCTTATTCATACGACCCCTCATGTAGGGGTCTACTGTGAAGCACACGGTCTCTATGAGCAACTGCTTGCGCTTCGGCTCTCCCAATTCCAGGTTCTGGATCTCAAAATTCTCTTTTTGGGGTTCTCCGTCGGGTCTGGAGCGGAGAATAAAGGCTTTCGATTTCATGCTTGTTGCTACTTTCTATACTTCTCTACGAGTGAGTCTGCTCCGGGAGACCTCGCGCTCAGCGACGTCCGCGAAGACTTTCCAATCTGGCCTGAAACCACTGTTTCACCCCGTCTAGGGTTTCGCTTCTTTCGATCGACTCAAGCAGCGCGCGCCGCTCTCGTTCGAAGAGGCCAGGCTTGTGAATATCGGCAGGCTTTTCGTGGGGACCAAGGGGCAGGATATTCTCGAAATAGGTTCCGCCTAAAAACCGCCGGAGCATGCCTTCGCCCAAAAAGGCTTCGTCACTATTGAGTGAGCGCGCTGCCCGCAGCAAACGACGAATATCGTACTGCCCCGGATAGATGTCTGGCACCTGCTTCTTGACGCCGAGCAGACTGTAGGCACCGATGCGGGCTGTCCTGACAGAACTTTCCAATGTAAAAACGACGTCGTTGTGGGTTTCCACGAACTGTCCGAGACAAGCGATGTTGGTGGTTCCCTCAGGCACGACCCGGGGGCGATCGCCTGAAGCACGCGGCATGAACTGTGCCGTGATGTATGGCATGAGAGCGGTGCGCACCTTAGTGGCCCCTAAGACCTCTTCGACCTGGTCGATGAGGCCGAGGTGGAAACACATTTCCGTCAGAATCTCTTTGCCCGTGCATTCAGGCATAGGCTTTTTGATGTAGTCGCCGGGCTTGTCCATCAGCAGCGCATAGACCCATACGACAACCACGTCATCCGGCTGGTCTGGGAAGTGTGGCTGTCGGTTCACGGTAAAACTCATCAGCCAAGACGAGTCGGTGAAGGTGATGATACCGCCTGTGACCGTCTTGCCGGAGAAAGGGTCGTTGACCGACAACTCTCGAATTTTCTCTAGCAACGGTGAGGCCTTGCAGGTCAAGGTCGCCGATTCCCAAGTGCTCTTGGCCACCTTACCGTTGAATTTCTCGGGGCGCCCAAAGACAGCGGATTTCCGAGCGAGGTTCTCCCAAAGTCGCCAGCTTGAGCCAGCAGTCGAGCCTTGCTTGTTAACTGTCAGTTCGGGAACCGTGTCTCCGTCACCGTAGGCGGTGTCTGCGACCATGGAACCTGTGGTGATAAAGACCATATCCCGCGCCCCAATCTTAATCGAGTTCTTTGCTCCAGCGGTGCGACACAGGATTGCGGTAGCAGTCTGGGTCCCGTCGCTAACATCCAGTTCTAGATCGGAGACGGTGGTGTCATATTGGACCTTGACCCCCTGGTCTTTCAACCAAGCCATCAAGGGGCGGACAAAACTGTCATACTGGTTGTATTTGGGAAAGACCAGTGCCGAGAGATCGTTCAACCCGTCCATGAGATGTAGGAACCGATGGGCGTAGAGCTTCATCTCGAGCACCGAGTGCCAATTCTGGAAGGCGAACATGGTGCGCCAGAACATATAGAAGTTGCTGTTCAGGAAGCCCTCGCTGAACCATTCTTCCACGGTTATGTCGTCTAAGTCTTCCTTTCGTGCCAGAAGCAACTTCACCAACTCAGCCTGCTGGAGTTGGCTAAGCCCCATCGTTGAGAAGTCTTTGATCCGGCCTTGTTTCTCCAGCAGGCGCGCTTTGGACCAGTTCTTGTCGGCGTCGTTGACTATGCGGTACTCATCGAGCACGGTGAAAGGCTCCGGCAGTTCCAAGGCCGGTATTTCCGAAAACACATCCCAAAAGTTCTGGTAGGTCAGTTCCATCTCTCGGCCCCCACGAACGATGTAGCCGTCCTCGGCGTTGCCCGCGCCGTCTAGAGCTCCCCCCTCGATGGCCTGAGCTTCAAGAATGGTGATGTTCCCAGGCGGCATATGACCGTCGCGTATCAGGAAAAAGGCAGCCGAAAGGCCTGCGATCCCGCTGCCAACGATATAGGCGCGGCGCTCAGCAATGCCGTCGGTGGGCAGCGGACGATGATTGGCGTAGGTGCCGTGCAGATCCGCAGGGGGAAGTGGCGTATCGCGACCATTGTGGAGATGCCGCGATGAGGCATCGGGTTCCACCTCGACGGCCTGCTTGGCCATGGCATCAATGTGGTTCTTGAGTCGAGAATCGTCAATATTTGAGGTATCACGTAGCGTCATAACAGTGTCTTTCTTTAGGGGGTCATCTAAGGCGTGTCTCATTTGCACCACTGCCGGAGGTCTGGGCTATAGGCGCTCACTCAGGATAATTGCTGAAGCTATCAAGCACATCTCGCCAGAGGTGGATCTCCTCTCCATCTAAAGATGGAGACCCGCCGGTGGCCAAAAACGAGAGAAAAGACCCTCGTGAGTCGTTAGGGATTACTCAAGTGATGGAGAAAGGCTCGCGCCAACAAACTCTAACAACTGAGGGGCTGTCATATAGCCTGCTTGTTTTTGGATTTTGCCCTCGCTGTCAACCAATATGATCCTCGGGATACTGCTTACTCCATATTTTTGAGCGAGCGCCTTATTCTCAGGAATATCGATGTCCACTAAAACAGGAATGAAGTCTGTCCCAGCAGCTTGCCCCACGAGAGGGTCTGGCCAGACCTCGTGTTTCATGACTTGGCATGGAGGGCACCAACTGGCGCTAAAATCGAGCAATATCGGTTTACCGGTTGCTGCCGATTCCGCTTTGGCCTTTTCAAAATCAGTCAGCCAGGCAATACCGACTTGTTGGGTGGCCGTTTCGCTGCCCCTGTTCTCATGGTCTGCACCCTTTGGTGTGGGCGATTGGCAGCCAACAAAGAGGACGAGTACAACGGCGAACAATCCCCATACCCTGAATGGGTTCTTCTTCACAGCGGTAACTTGGTTTTGACTTTCAGACATGGCGACTTCCTTACAAGAATTCTTAGATTCCTTATTCTCAATCAAGAATATCACCCAGAGTTCCCCACATCAGGAATTTCAAGCACTGGTTCACCTGCACGAAGAGTCGAAAAAGGAGCCTAGTTCGGGCGTCACCACGTCTTAGTCGGCTTGGTCATTGGCTAATCAGGGCTTCCTTTTTCTGAGACATCGGACTCTTGGCCGAATAGTTGTCGGCCCGATCGATGCCTTCATGGTGCTCTGCGAACGAAGAGACCACTCAGTCACCACCCACGGTTCCCGGTGAGCCGCTCAACTCGAATGGCTCAGTCTGCCCCGCACCCGTCGATGTCTCCGTCTCGGCGAAGCCGGCTCGCTCCGCCTTGCTGGGCTAGCGGCGTTGTGATTCTTCCGTTCTAAACTGAACCCGAAGTTCGTGGGGAAGGTTGTTGAAGTAATCCTCAGCCAGTTCCAGATCGATCTCCTTGAGTGAGTCGCAAAAAGCACGAGCTTCGGAGAGGTCTGACTCCTCTTTGGCTGTGAGTGCTGCAATCTTCCGAGCGTTTTTGATCACGGTTCTGTCGTCTGACTTCAGGTAACCGAGTAACTGCTTCTTAGTGAACCTCTGCTCTTTTGCGGCGTTCTCTATCCAGCTAAACGATCCGCGTTCCTGCTCACGAGAGAGTTCCCAATACGCCCCGTATCTATCCCGTTGGAGTCGAGCGAAAAGACCTGTCACGAGAAAAAGCCCTAGCATGGTCGCTGCCACGACTTTACTAGTGTTTTTGGAACGCACCACGGCCCAAAGAAAAAAGGCAAATACCGCGAACAGAAGCGGATGAACAAGCAAGCGGAAGAGACCCATAGACCAGAAAGAGAAATAGACTGCGCCAGCTGCTACTAAGTGAGTCGGAAGGTCCTTTGGCTTCAGTTTTCCCTCTTGCCAACGAATCAACCAGAATGCAAGCAGTGCGACCGGAAGGAGGTAGATCCAGTAATACAATTCGGGATAATCACTCATGAATCGAGGTCTAAAGCAGATATGGCAAGCAAAAAACAAAACAGGGCCCCCTATCCTAAGACGGTTCGAAATCGAACTCCCATCTTCCTCGGGAGCCGACGGATCCAACTGAGTGCCAGATTAGTCAGGGCGATACGGACGGTAGCTGTCCTAGCCCGCCCATTGCTCAGGGCATAGGTGAAGAGGTCGGTCGCTCATCAAGTACGGCCAGTGCTCCAAGACGGAATCCTCGCAAGTGGGTTCAGAGAGCTGCTATCGATTCGAGAGTCCAACTTCCTGCGGGACCGGAGAATCGAATCTCAACCTGTGCTCCAACTTCAGGACAGCCGGCGGGTTCAGTGAAGGACATGCTCGACCCTCCGGACGTGCGAACGGTCAATCTTCCCTTGGCGCGGCTCACAACCTTGCCCCTCGCGGTATAGACCGCGTCAGGGTCCGCAGGCTCACTGGTCCTAGAATTGGGGCGGACCTGACGAATGGTGCCATCGGAGTTCTTCGTTTGGTAGTTGTTGACGCTGGGTTTGTAGTAGGAGGATGGTCTGTGGTCTTCCTCGGCAGTTGACCCCTCGGCATTGCCACGCACACCCTGGAGAACAAAATAGCCCAGAACCAGCAACAAACAGATCAGTGTGAAGTACATCTTGCGTTGCTGCTTTTTCTGGTAGGCTCTCATGTCTGCCTTAAAGTCGTACTTAGCCATAAAAATCAGCCCTCGAATTATTGCAGAAAAGAAGAACCATTAATCCATGTATTCTCTATAGAGAATACCTGCCCTCTCCTCTCGTAGGACGACTCCTTCGTGTCCGGCATACCAGCGTGAGTTCCCCCGGAAACTCCAATTGAGACCTCTCCGCGAGGTCAACATCGTCTAGGACGCTCAGCGGTGGGTAACGTTGTCTGACCGGAGCTCGAAGTTCAACTGAGGCGATGAGCAGCAGTGTCTCCCGCCCCTGAACCCAAACGGCCAAACATCACAAGACCACCACCAAATCGTACTTCGTGACACCCTGCACAACAACGTAAGACGCCGGTGAGTCATTCACCACTGTCCCCTCAACTCGCCAGCCTGAAGAGTTCACCAGGAACCAAACCAGAGCTTTACGCGCATCTCGCCTCCAATCCCCGTCAAAGACTCCGAAGAGCGAATCAGACAGTGTAGAAGTCAAGGCCATGAAGCCCAAAATCGTGGTACACCGGCAAAGATATTTGGTCGTGGACGCTATGGTAAAAAAATGTGCTGGAGCGGTGCGATTTCAATCATCTCAGTCCTCGATTGCCAACTCCCCTGGATCGGTTTTTGAGACCTTTCGGTTTGTCTCCCCGGGAAGATACCTCAAGAAATTTCTTAGAACCGGTGAGAGACGCTCTTGCTTCCACACCACTAGGGTTACAAGTGTTGGCACCTCACCGGCCAGGGGACGAAAAACACAACCGTGCCAGTTCATTCGAGAGATCTTCTCGCTCAAAAAGGCCACTCCGAAGCCTAGAGAGACCATCCAAAGCATCGTGCTCATCGATTTCGCCTCCCTTCGTTTCTCAAAACTAGAAGCAGAGGGTCGAATCAGCTCCAACAACAGACGATTGGATTCGGGTGAGTCATCGGCAGCAAAATTGATGAAGACTTCATCCTTCAGCAATTCCAGGGGCACGGACTCCAGGCTTGAGAGAGGATGATCCGGGGGAAGAGCAAGCAAGAGCCGTTCCTCATAAAGCGCCCTCTGAGCAACATCCGGGAGAGGTGCATTAGACCTGGTAATGGTCAACCCAGCATCGATCCAACCTTCCGTGAGGCCCTGGTCGATCTCACGGGGAGTCAAATCGAAGAGTTCCAGCGAGACCTCGGGATGGTCACGGGAAAAACTCGACAAGGCTTGGGAGAACACATCGACTGTTGTCCCGGTGAGAAATCCCAAGCGCAGAACACCCGACTCCCCTCGATCGGCCTGACGAGCACGGTCCCCGGCGATCACCATACGTTTGAGAATCTCTCGGGCTTCCGGAAGAAAGGCCTTTCCTGCGGCCGTCAACGAGACCCGACGTTTGGTGCGGAAAAAGAGCTTCACCCCCAACTCATTCTCGAGGTCTTTAATCTGCATACTCAGGGGAGGCTGAGAGATGGCAAGACGTTCAGCAGCCCGCGTAAAGTTCAACTCTTCAGCCACGGCCACAAAATATCGAAGATGTCGCAACTCCATACTGATATCTATAACATATTACTTTGCCTGCAAACATATATTTCACAGTGTAACCGAAAGAAGCTAATCTCTAGCTATGACCTTCTTCTACATCGACTGGGTTGCCACTATCTGTTCCTTGGTAGCGGCTTACCTCATAGGCAACCAGCAACGCAACGGATTTCTTCTCTTCATGTTTGGCAATCTTGCCTGGATTGCTGTAGGTGGACTGACACACAGCGTGGCGATTATCATCGGCAACGTCATGTTCTTTCTTCTCAATCTCCGTGCCTATCACCAGTGGGGCAAGGGTTCAGGATCAAGCGGGAAGCTCGTCGGCCAATCATGACCTGCGAGCCCCGAGTTGTCGCCTCTAAAGAGGCGTATGGGTGTGATGGGAGCTCTGCCCATTATCCCCGTCACTGCAACGGCTCGCTGCTCTTCATCAAGACACCGAGCTAGGTGGAAACGTTCGCGGGTCGCGTTGACTCTCAGCCGGGAGCGTTAATCGTCCTGGTCTGA
>CAZVVF010000084.1:0-793 GCA_964630575.1 uncultured Burkholderiales bacterium
GAGGAAGTGGACTCTTATCTGTCCCTGGCTCGTCGCGTTCGACAGGTCGAGAGGCACGACCATCGCGCCATGTATGCCCATCTGCTCCTGATCCAGTCTGAACTCGGTCTCTTGCGACTGGCCGAAGCCACAGCCAAGAACGCCGTCACCGAGTTCTATCACGACCCAGGATTCCTCTTTGCGCTCGGAGAGATCAAACGGGAACTGAACAAGCCAGAGGAAGCCAAGAGGTGCTTTGAACAGGCCATCGAGGCAGAAAAGACTTCCTGAACAAAGTCTGGCAAAAAAGACTCCAATCAGGGCCTGTCAAAGGGAACACAAGCAGGCTTTTTAAGGTTTTCTGTCGACAACGCTTTCCTGGGGCAGGTCACGGATCCGCAGAACGAGCGGTCAAAAACTTCTTCGTGTGGACTTGAACCGTAAGGGCTACTTCGCCCGACATCCTCGTATTTGGAAAGGTCCTGTCTATGTTCCCCTTCGACTCTGGCTCGGCAAGAGCCCTCAGGCCGATGCTCGTTGCACTGCTATCGCTTATGCTGACTCTGGGAGCGCTCGCTGAGCCCCGGGCCGAGGCCAAGGACCTCACCGTTTCCCCGGCCACGTCCACCCTCGACCCTGAGCCAGCAGAGGCCAGTGAGCCGGCGACTCAGGTGAAGAACTCCACCAGCGATGGGAGCGAGCGTCTCGTTGTAGCGCCCGAGACGGCCCCGGATCCGGAACCAGAATCCCCTGAGACCGACACCACCGATACCGAGATCGAATCGACCGAGGCGGAACCTGAAAAGGCAGAGGC
>CAZVVF010000084.1:803-9917 GCA_964630575.1 uncultured Burkholderiales bacterium
GAGGCTGAAGAGGCTGAAGGCGAAAAAAAGAAGAGATTTATTGTGGTGAGCGGGTGGAGCGAGCACCTCAATATCCCTAGACACGAGACCCACGCTTTTCTCGGCGGTCTAGGCTATAGACAGGAGCTCCATCGCGGCAAAAACTATATTATGGCCGTGGAAGCCCTCTTCTTTAGCGACTCCTCGAAGGACCTGGCGATCGCCTCGGCGGCGACGTGGCAGTACCGAACCAAAATTGTCGACGTCGGTGTCAGTGCTGGCCTGATGTATCACAACGACTTTAGGGAAGCCTTAGGTTTCCCCGTGGGTCCCGTGGTGGCCCCCTTTGTGCAACGAGACATCGGCCCGGCAGGAATCCGAGTTCTGTATCTTCCACGAGTCAAAAAGACAGCCGAGCAAGTTATTCTGCACCTGCTCTTTGAAATCTAAAAAAGTCACCGCAGCAGCCTAGCGGGGGATCGAAATACTCACGTCGCGTCCACCGGTGTTCAGGGGTGAGAGCGTCAAACGGCGCGCCGGAGTCCGCGCCACAATATCCTCGATATACCAAATCTCTGAGTCCGAACCGGTCCCCGAGGTATAGACACAACCCTTGCCATCGAAGGTCAGTCGGGGATAGCTGATCTCGTTCTGCCCTGGCCGAAAAGGCGAACCAGCAATCGGAGTGCGAGTTAAGAGATTGGAATTCAATGGTGGCCCAACGGTGATGTCCTCTACGTGAATCTCCTGGCCCATATCGGCCCAGACTATCTGAGTGTGCGAATCGTACCCAGCAAAAGAGATCGTAAGCTTCTTGTAGTCTCCATCAATAAAATGCCCACCGGGGTCATCGGTCTTGGACCTCTTCCCGGTGGTAATATTCTTGACTAAAACACCTTTTCTGTTTCTGTTGTTGAAACCGACTTTATAGCGACGGTGGAACGTGCTCACCGCCCACAGTTCATTGTTGATTTCCGTGACCTTGAGGCCTTCGATCCAGTCGATCACCCCGGCGTAGTCCACGAGCTTTCTATCGACTTCCGTTCCGGCATTCAGAGTGATCTCGCGAATATCGTAGTTCTCCCGACCGTTTCCCACCGTGTAGAGCGCCCTATCTCCCCTCGGAGTGATGCTGACACCAATGATCCCGTAGGCCGTGGCCGGCGGAGTCACATTGACTCGGCTGATCTTTTTCAGATTGCCACCATCGGCAGAAGCTCGGAACACCCCGTGGTCACCGGCTACGATCACCTCGTCGCCAGATGGCCCCCACTCACCAAAGATCACATCCCGGCCCTCAAAAGCGACCACTCTCTTGTGATTGAGTCCCCGCAAGGTCATCTTCCACAATTCCCAGCGTCCACTCGGACCAACAGTCCGATAGAGAACCCACTGCTCCTTGGTCGTCTCCAGCCAACCGGTAATCGGAAAACCTGCCTTCAACGTCCCGCCCCGACGGTCGCGAACCAAGCATTGGAGTTGATAGGAGTTACCCCCTCGGTCTCCAGGTGCAGGGGTCCAGGTCGTTCGGCCGACCCACTCTTTCCGCTCACCGTCCCACTCCATTCGAACTTCGCCGGTGTTGCTGAAGCGCCCGCCCCAGGTCTCCACGTCACCGTATGAGGCCTGCGCTGGTGCGGGACTCCGTGCATCCTTGACCGACCACTGGAAATACGGTGGGTCTCCGTCCTCATCTCGGACTCGAACTTCCAAAGTGAGCATACCGTGGAGGTCTACGATCTTCCCGGATCCGTTGGGGTTGTCGGTATCCGGGAAGGCGAACACGCCGACGTCGCCGGGACCGGCTTTAACCGGGGCGACATTGGAACTCGAGTCTGGCACAGTGTAGGTTGCCCCCTGTGGTGTTTCGGTTCTCCCGGTAGAAAGAACCCCGACACCACCGACCACACCCTTCTCCAAGCTCGTCTCACCGTTGGGCGATATGGACACCGTCCACGCGTTCGTGGCCTGAGTGAGCATACTGGACGGGACCAAACCCTGAGCCACGACGATGCGGTACTCCCCTCCACCGAGTCGGGCCGAAGAAACGGCCTCACCAGTAGGCAGGAAAACATAACATTGAAGGGGCGGAGCGGAGCTGGTCCACCAATCGTTCAAATCGAATCGGTAACTCGAATTGTTGGCGGTCGTTCCATCGGTCCAACTCAGGCCCGCCCATTCTCCGGTAAAGAGCACCGTCTCGTGAAACTTCTGCCCAATCTTCCAGCGAGAGGTGACCGTGGGATTTATGTCTCCTTCCATCTGAAAGGCGCTGTCACTGTAGGCCGTCGTCGCGTTCTTGGGGATACAGACTCCTACCGGAACACCCTTGGTTCGGGCCGTCTCTCGCGCTCTTCTCAGGCGAGCGACCAACTCTTCAGCGGTGGCCTCAGTGCTGAGTGTCTTCTCCTGGTTTCGGCTGGTCGGAAGCACCATGGCGAGCAGGAGCAGCGTCAGCACGATCCCCACGCTGAGTTCGAGAAGTGTGAACCCCCGACTTTTGGCCCTATCCGCTGTGCGACCCATTCCTTCAATATAGCACATGTTCGGCGATTCTGACTTTCCACTCCACCCTAGAAGCTACCGAGGTCCTGAAGGTAGAGAAGTCGTCCCCTCTCCCCGTCCTTGAGGGAAAACTCACCGATGAGAGTATAGCGCACAGGGTTGCCGTTTTCGTCTCCCACCTGACCGATGGAGCGGACCCTCAGAATTTGATAGGGTTCAGGCTCCCAACGCCTGTCGCAGTGCAACTGATAGCGACCGACCTCCTCGGTGTCGTCGATATTGCGCACCACCTCGGCGACCTCAAAAACTTCCGAGAGCGGGCTGAGAGTCGAGGGTGGAAAACTCGCATCGTTGAGCAATCGTACCCTCGCGGTTTCAAGACCAGAGTAGGCCATGTTTCTCGCCTTGACGGAGTCAAAGGACAATCTTGCGGAATTGGCCTCCTGACTCTTCGTAGAAAGAAATCCGCCACCCAAGACCAAGAGAACAGCGGTCAAAAGCAACACGAGAACTAACAGGACTCCCCGTGTCTCGACTCTCCTCACGGGGACACTCCTGGAAGGTGAACTCGAACAGACCACCCATCTCCCGAATCCAAGGACACCAGTTCAACGTCAGCGATTCTTCCGTCGCGCGTCACGGTGAACGCGCCGACCCGTTCGAGCACCACATTGACCTCAAGCCCAACCTTGCGACTGATGGTCTTATCGACCGTGTCCAAAATGTAGTCCACCGTGATCATCCCAGCATCCAGGTCAGCCGAACTGCTCGATGTGGGCCAAGGCAGTCGAGAGAAAGACTCCATGTAGGTGACATTATACTTTGGGTCGATCTTCTTGATCTGCACACCGTTGGGCAGAGGATCCAGTTCCGTGGCCGCGCTCATCCCAGCCGACAATCGCCGTAGAAAGGTGGCCGCCTCAAGCTTCTGCGAAAGTCTATAGGAGGCTTGATTGAGCCGACTCGCCGTCTGGTAACCCTTGGCCACCAAACCCAGGACCATGCCCACTAAAACCAAGGACAAAAGGACCTCGATCAAACCAAAACCGCGCTTGCCCAACCTCAAGGAAGACCGATCCCTACCGAGTCTACCGGAATGTAAATCCCGGCGTAACGGGCGTAGGCCTGAACCGGACTCACCGGAGGCGGAGCTATGAAAGGGGGATTCGGAGGGTCCGGCAGGCGGGTCATTCGCAGAGTTCTCCCGTCGCGAAGAGAGTCTGGCGCATGCTCGAGATAGCGAGAATCGAACTCCCACCTAAAGAGCAGATTCTCAAAGGGACGATTGGAGGCGTCTACCACGCTGATACTGGCCTCAGTTGAGGCTCCCACCCCCACCGAGTTCGGTGTCGGCCCGGTCACCGTAGCCACCGCCCCGGTGGGATCGCGATACGGTTCGCCAACGTAAAACATACTCGTGACTCGGTCTGACGGACTCGGCGACCAAGAGACACTGATCTCCACAGGCACGATAGCCGTTGGCATGACTCGTGGCCCCCGTGGGTTCGTGACCCACTGGCTCTCGAGTTCCTCTGACGGCGAATACAAAGGTCGAGAAAGAGCGGGCAAACCTTTGTGAATGGCTCGAACGGTGATCGTAAAGTCTGGGTTCTCTGGAGCGGGGTAGGTTCGATTGTAGAGCGGCCAACTGCTTATGAAATTGTCGTAATCGGTCGCCCACTCCCGAATTTCGCTGGTGAGAGACTCCATTATGAAGTTGGCCTGATTGCCTCGTTGAATGCGCTTTTGAGCGATAAATCCGGTCTGAAACATGGACAATATCGAAAGAGCGACAAAGCTCAACAAGAAGAGAGAGATTATGACTTCAGTAAGGCTGAGCCCCCTGTTGCCCAACTGCTGCTGCACCTAGCCATTCTACCACAAAGACCGCTCAGCGGCGAAGGGGCGCTCAAGGGCACCCTTTCTTATCCTTGATCGATAGATTATAGTGAAATTCTATGACGGATGCGAGGAAAGACAATCCTTAGTCGGCTGAATACAGTCATAGTCAAACCTTTCGCTGATTTGCTCCGGCTTGTCGGTCAGTCGCTGGCTCCGGCAATCGAAGACATTCCCCCTGAGAAACTCACCTTTTCCGGTCGAGGGACAAAAGTCTCCCTTTTCAGCCGCCAGTTCGCCTCGATGGCCACCAGCGGAGTCCCCTTGGTTCAAGCCTTGGATGTGTTGTCCGAGCAGGAGGAGGACCCACGCTTTCGACATTGTCTGTGCCAGATCGCCGGACAGATGTGTTCAGGATACTCCCTCTCAAAATCCATGTCGGCCTACTCCAAGATCTTTCCCCCAGTTTTTCCTTACCTCATCCGAGCGGGTGAAAATACAGGGCGGATCTCTCAGGTACTCGACAAGCTGGCGTCTCTGCTTGAAGACGAAGTCGCGATGACGAAGAAAGTGAAGTCTGCGCTGAGCTACCCTGTTTTCATCATGGGCCTAACTGGCGTTCTGACTCTGATCATCTTTACCACGGTTCTCCCTAGCTTCCAAGATTTCTACGACGGGATGGACTTGGAACTTCCTCTGATAACAACCACCCTGATGGCGGCCACTCGAATGGTGACTTCAGGCCTGTTTTGGCTCATCGCGATCCTGGTCGTGGGAACCCTGGCGTACCTTCTCAAAGCGAGCTGGCAGGTCAAATCGAGGCGCCTGATGATGTTTAGCATGTTTCTCAAGATCCCGATGCTCGGTTCCATCGTCGAAATGAGCTGCCTGGCGAGATATTGTTGGGTCCTGGAGCTTACAACAAATTCCGGCGTAGACCTCATGCGCTCCCTGAGACTAGCATCGCTGGCCAGCGGAAGCGAAATCCTAGAAGCCGACAATGAAAGAATCGTTGAGGGCATTACCAACGGTGAGACTCTCAACGAGCTGGTAGGGGCCCGCCCGGACATCTACCCCAACTTTCTGAGACAGATGGTTATGCTCGGGGAAGAGACCAGTCAACTCTCGAAGGCTTTCGGGCGGGCAGCCGATTGGTTCCGAAGCGAAGTCGAATCCAGACTCGATGTGTTCCACGCCACTCTCGAACCACTGCTGATGGGTATCGTGTCCTTCATTGTAGGAGGGATCATCGTATCGGTCTTCTTACCGCTCTACGGTATCCTGGAGAAACTGGCCTAACCCAGAGCGGCCACGAACTGGCTTGAGAAGCTAGCGACGCTCCAGGAGAGTACGGTACTTGCCATCGGCTCCGCGAGCCTGAAAGACCCGTTCCAGAGCGGACAACGAAGCCAAGCTTTCGGCCAGAGAGGTCTCATCGCTCTTTAGGTATATCCAGTCCGGGGCCACAGAAGCGAGAGCCTCGTCACTCGGCTGGGACAGGAGTCGCTGGCTCAGCGGATTCATCCGAGTCGGGGGAAGCCCAATGGCATCCTCATCCTGTGGCAGGTCATGCCCGAGTGGGAACATACCAGTGTAGGCAGCCAAGGTCGACTCGAACTGAATACCCCAACTCTGTGCCGGGTCAAAATTCACCAGAACTGTCTGCCCCTTGTGACCGTGCGCCCTCAGATACTGAAACGCCATCAGGTCGTTGGGATCGAGAGAAAAAAAACTCCCCTGCCCCGCCAACCACTCATCGGTACTCTGACCAACCATGGCCACTTTGAAAAATCCACCCTGAAGCCTGATGTTTCGGGGAGCATCGAAGCAGATGTAGCGGAGACCGCAGAGGGTGTTGAGCCAAAACAGGACAAGGAACAAAGGCCACACCGCAAAACGCCTGGCTCCGCGCGTGGAGCCAGCCAAGCCTGCCAGACTCAGAGCGAGCGCTGCGCTAAACCCGGAACCGGTCCAGATAAGCCATCGATACCAATCGTTCTCGTGCACGGCTCCAAAATAGAAGAGCCCAGGGGTTAGATAAGAGATGAGTCCAACCAGCCAGCAAAAGAGTCCCAAAGTGTGCTTCTGCCTGTACAAGTAGAAGAGAGACAGAGGAGCCAGGTAGAGCGCCAGCCAGTGGAGGCTCAGAAAGCCCCAGGACCAGATGGGTAGATAGAGCGCATCGTATCGAGCCGGCGCATGGTCGATCAGGGCAAAGAGCTCTCGGGCTGGAAACTGACTGTAGATACAGGACTTGGAACGATCCGATTCTTGTTTCGTGATGCCGAGAAAGTACTTTTTGGGGAAGTGAATCTCGACCGACTGAATCTGATTCTCGATACCTTGGCTCTGAAACTCTTCACCGGCCAAGACCCGGTGAAAGAAGTGGGACAGTGCCCCTCCCTGTACCGATGCGATGATCAGAGCCACAGTCGAGATGAGCAAGAGTTGAACGAACCGAGCGCGGCCGACTCGCAAAACGATACCGAGAAGAACAAGAGCCACAAGGCTAGTGGCAAAGGTCGTCGTGAAGACCAGAGAGTGCATCCCTAAACTCAAAGCGAGCCAGACAGCCCGTGCCGGAGTGGACTTTTGAAACCAGGCACAAGTGAGCACTGTGATCAGGCACCAATGAAGATGAACAGCGGGAGAATGCGATACGAACTCGTCGATCCAGCCTGCGCGATAGCCTGCGTTGACCCCCAAGAATAGAAACAGGATCCCGGTGCCCGCTTGGATTCGGGATCCTGTGAAATAGCGTGCTCCGAAGTAGAAGACGAAAACACACATGCTTTGGCAGAAACTGGTGACCAGAATCTGGGCCCGAATGGTGTCCCAGCCAGCGATTTGGGCCACCACCACGTTCAGCAAGTCTCGAGCGTAATGCCCGTGCAGCAAGAGGTCTTGAAAGTAAGGATTCCTCGGTGGAAACTGGCCATCTAGCATGAATCGCTGCAGAGGCGCGTGAAGCCAATAGTCCTGATCGGGAAGCCCCATTTGGGAGGCGTTTGTGGAAACCCACACCAAAGCCGCAAAGAGAATCACGAGGGCTTTTTCCCACGGCTTCACAGCGTCCAAGCTCGAGCCGCCTTCCTCAACCGGAACGTTTTTCACAGAGAAGAATGCAACAGCGGTCACCAGGGCCAAAAGCAGGGCCGTAAACCCCAGGCTGCTCTCTGGCCCCAGGCCACAGCGCCTTGCTAGATTGATGACAAAAAGCGCGCTGAAGATTCCCAGAGTGAGTCCACCAGCGATCGCCAAACAAGGTTCTTCGAGCTTTAAGAACCTACGGAAGTTCAAAAAGCCAAAAACGCCAAGAGCTATGAGAGACAAGAGTAAGAGGACAGGATTCTTCCTTTTTAGCCGTCTCTGGGAAATTCCAACACAGCACCGCTCATCCCTTTGCTAATGCGCCCCGTGCAGACGTCTATCGTCCACCGAGACGTGCCAGGGAGTTCTTCGCGTTGACCACTCCCCCGGTGACGGTCTTGCCTGCCAGGTCGCTGTTTGGCACCACTCCTTCCAGCAAAGCCTGACGAAGCTGTCCGTTGGTCAGCCCCGGCGCGGCGCTCAAAAGCAGCCCCGCCACTCCAGTCACAAAGGGAGTGGCCATGGAGGTTCCTGACTTTGTTCCGTACCGACCACCGGGCACAGTGGAGTATATGGAGCTTCCCGGTGCGGCCAAATCCACGGATTTCTCGCCAAAGTTAGAAAAGCTCGAAAGCTTGCCACGCTTATCCACAGCGGCCACGGAGAGACTGTTGTTCAGGCCATAGCTGGCCGGATAGAAAGGCTTGGAGTCGTTGTCCTGGCTATCGTTGCCCGCTCCCATAAAGTGGAAGGCCCGAGAGCTAGAAAAGGCCTGCCGTATGGACCGGCTCGCCCCACCACTCCCCCAGGAATTGGAGGTCAATCGGGCCCCATTGTTGGCGGCATACGCCACACCTCGGAGGATCGCCGAGGTCGAGGTTTTGGGCTTGGCGCTGTTGTCGAAGATCTTGATGGGCATAATCCTCGCCTGCCAGTTGACGCCTGTGACCCCACGTCTGTTGTTACCCGTCGCACCGAGTATACCGGCGCAGTGGGTCCCGTGACCGTGAGCATCTTCAGGCTCTCCGTCTTGAAAATAGGCGTCGAAGCCGTGGACATCATCGATGACTCCGTTGCCGTCGTCGTCGCGCCCGTTTCCCGGAATCTCTCTGCTGTTCACCCAGAGATTGTCTCTGAGGTCAGGATGGTCCGTCTCCACCCCGGTATCGATAACAGCAATGATCGGTCCGTCGCTCCTCGACCCGACCGTGCTAGCCCAAGCTTCAGGAGCGTCGATATCGGTACCCCTCGAACTGTCGAGACCCCACTGGCGGGCACTGAGGTCATTGGGCTTCTTGCGCGCTGCGGGCGAGGCGTCGTCGACTCGACCCGCCGATTCTAGGCTGGACTTGTACTCTGGAACCTCCTGGAGTTCAAACTCCCTATCAGGTTCGATAAATCGAATTCTTGGGTCCTGGCTCAGATCGTTGAGCGCCTGTACGGCGTTGGCCTCGTCTCGCAGTTCGACCAAGACCATGTCGCCTTGCAAAGCGGGAAAATTCTGCTGGTTAAAAGCAAAGGTCTCGATATGGCGGAAGCCATCTTGTTGGAGGAACTGAAGGTCCTCCTTGTCGTTGATACGCTCCTTGAGAGAGACGACATACTGATTTTTTGGGGAGCGTGAGATGAGTGAAGTTGGGTTGTTTTGAGACACGGTCTTTAGCATCGAACAAACCCTCTATTGCTGTTGTTCTCACAACA
>CAZVVF010000085.1:0-9895 GCA_964630575.1 uncultured Burkholderiales bacterium
GAAGTCTCTTTATCAGTTGGGCGGGTCTTCGCGGAGCCTCGCCCATCGTGTTCGGGCTGCTACCGGTGATAGCCGATGTTCCTCGAGCCCAGGAGGTCTTCGCAACGGTCTTCACCGTGGTGGTCGTCTCTGTTTCGATTCAAGGTACGACGCTCTCAGCAGTGGCCCGAAAGCTCGGGGTTGTCTCGGATGCTTAGATCCAGTCCGCTCTCTCCGGCTCTGTTCTAGCCTTTACTCTCGGCCGGCAGTGGGCGAAACTGAAAGCTTGGAGCGATCTGTTTCCACAGCGATGCTGCCTGAGTTCTCTGCCCGCTTGGATAGTTGAGCACGAAGGTGTAGACCGCGTCAGGGCGCTTGTTGAAAACGAAGAGAGACTCTATGCCCGGGACGACGCCACCGACGAGAAAGCTCGCGGCGGGTTGCTCAGCCAGCGGTGCTCTCGCTTTGCCAAAGATCTGAGCCCCGCCGTCGTAGAGATTTTGCTTCATCTTCTCGGCGAAGAGGCCGTCATCGAGTTCGACGGCCTCACCCTTTTGGCAGAACAGGGAAAATTTTGAGGGAGCCTCCAGTGCCAACAGGGTGTTGGATGGGGGAGAGGAGGCTGGTCCGAAGTTGGCCGGGAGACTGACCGAAAAGCTCTGGTCGGAGGCTTGAAAAACGACCTCCTGAGCAAGGGCGGTTGCCCCTTGCAGCAAGATCGATATAAAAAGCGCTAAAACGGGAATGGTTTGTATTCTCACGAGATGGGATCCTCCGAACTCTTCAACCGGGGCCTTCGGTTCTTGTCGCGATCATCCCCCGAAAATACGGGCGGGATTGGGGGATTTGCTCGCCATGAACCAGAATCCCTCATGAGGTGGAAGACAAGATTTCCATATCTGACCTTTGGTCGGGGCTCGGGCTTCGTCTCGCTTCAAACGGTTTTCAATGTGGTTTGTTGGCACTTTTGGCTTTTCTTCCGATCGGCGGACTGGCCCTCATCTCTCCCGACCAACTCGGGACCGGGGGCACGAGCGAGTTCCTCTTGGCAGCTATTCTGCTCTCCAGATTTCTAACCCCCCCCGTTGCCGCGCTGGTGGTCGCCTACCTGGCCCGCAAGGAAGGCCTTCTGCCGGCCGATCAGTCGCTGTGGCTGAGCTTCAGAAGGTGCGGCCTGCCGTCGGCTGGCTTGGTCTTGGGAGTGGCTGTCTTCACGCTGCTGTCGAGTTTGCTCCTCGTCGTTCCAGGAGTGACCTTCGCCCTGGCGACCTGCGTGGTGCTCCCCGTTATGGTGGTGGAGAACATGACGGGCCCTCAAGCCGTGCGTCCCAGCTGGGAGGTGACCCGGGACCATCGTTGGTCGCTCTTCGGCTTTTGGCTAGGACTCGCTGCTTTGGCTTCGGCATTCTTGGCGGTTATTTTTCTGCTCGTGTCGGAACCCGTGGGCAGTCTCGTTGAGCCCCTGCCGTTGGTTCAAAAGGATATTTTTCTACCCATGGTGCTGGCTTCGGCCTTTCTCTACGCCGTGGGCGTGATCGCTTCTTTTCAAATCTACACTCGCCTGGCGGTGGGTGCTTCGGCTTCGGGTGATTCTGAGCGCGCTTAGCGGCCTCGGGACTTTTGCTGGCGATGGAAACTTGGGTGTTCGGATACGGTTCTCTGATCTGGAATCCGGGTTTTCGTTACTCCCGCAAGATCCACGTCACTCTCGCCGATTGGCAACTGCGTTTTTGGCAGAGCTCTCAGGACCACCGCGGAACTCCTCAGTTTCCAGGTCGCGTGGCCACAATCGTACCGGCCCGTGGGGCCATGGTCTGGGGGACGGCCTACTGCATAGAGGGCCCTCGCGAGTCGGTGTTGGCCTACCTAGACCATCGCGAAAAAGGGGGCTATCAGCGTCGGACTTTCTCTCTCGATTCAGAGACCGATGGTAGGGTCGAAGCTCTCTGCTACGTGGGCTCCCAGGATCTCAGTAGCTACGTGGGCCCCGAACCGGAGGAGGAGACGGCGGCGATTATTGGGCGCGCGGTGGGTCCCAGCGGTCGCAATATCGATTACTTGAGAAATGTTTACAAATCCCTCATGGGCTTTGGCCGAATGGAGCCACACGTCGAACGACTCATCGATCTTGTGGACTGCGGCCTTCCACAAGCCTGAACATCCCCTTGTGGAGAACTCTGGGGATTGCTGGCTCAAGGGACGATTTGGTCCGGTTTTGAAGGGCAAAATTATCCCCAGGGAGGTTCTCCCGAAACTCTATTCGGCAAACGCGTGTTCGTAAAAACTATACTAGATATGGTGTGGGTGAAAAAATAACATCTCAACATATTGACAGGGGCCTTCCTGTAAGGCATGACTTATAGGACCTCAGGACGGGGCGTTCGATCAGTCTGCTTCATCGCTGTTGCCTGGGTCGTCCAACCTTCCGAACCACGGTTTTGCATTCGCTTGGAGCGAATCGACCCTCTGACGTGGTCACAAGAAAAAATTTGAATTGAAATAATCAACAAACGAAAGTGAATGAAATGAGCAAGGCTACACTGGAAAACAACTCCCCCCCAACTGTTCAACTGCACCGCGACGAGGAGAACAAGCTTTCTTCTTTAGGCGAAAAGATTTTTCTCGACCGGTACGCCCTGAAAGATGGCACGAAAGAAACCCTGGGTCTGGGAGATACCGTCGTTGTCGTAGTCGATCAAGAAACGGGTCAGCGCGAGATCGGAGTCGTCTCTGATATGCGCAGCAACCCCCAAGGCGATTGGGACATCGTGTCCGTGAAGTTGCGCGATGGTACCGAGGTCGAGCGAGCACTCGAGCACGTGGACAAGCCTCTGGAGACCACCGTTGAGCAGTTGATGGATCGGGTCGCTGCCGGTGCAGCGGCGGTCGAGAACTCCAAGGAGGCCAGGAGCTATTGGGAACAAGAATTTCGGCAGCTTCTTCAGGGCTGGAAATTCACTCCGGGTGGACGCATTCTAACCGCTTGTGGAACGGACCAAAATCTGACGTTTTACAACTGCTACGTCATACCGAGTCCGTCGGATAGCCGAGACGGGATCTTTGAGACCCTCTCGCAGATGGCTGAGATCATGAGCCGCGGTGGTGGGGTCGGTATCAATCTCTCTACTCTCCGGCCTCGCTACGCCTACGTCAAAGGCGTCAACGGCCGTTCTTCAGGCTCCGTTTCCTGGGGTGGTTTGTACAGCTTTGTCACAGGGTTGATCGAGCAGGGCGGTTCTCGGCGCGGGGCCTTGATGCTGATCCTCAACGTGTGGCACCCCGATATGCTGGAGTTCATCTCTTCCAAGCGAGAGATGGGCCGTATCACAAACGCCAACATCTCCGTTGGTATCACCGATGATTTTATGGAAGCCGTCGAGAACGATGGCGACTGGGAGTTCTGTTTCCCGGATACCAACGACCCATCGTACGCCGAAAACTGGACCGGCAACATGACGACCTGGAAGGAGCGTGGTGGTCAGGTTATCGTGCACAAGACCGTCAAGGCCCGAGAGGTTTGGGACACCATCATAGAGAGCGCTTGGGCCTCGGCTGAACCTGGCCTGTGGTTTGTCGACCGCTCCAACAGAATGAGCAACTCTTGGTACTATGACCGAGGAGACCTCATCTGTACGAACCCTTGCGGTGAGCAACCCCTGCCCGCTTGGGCTGTCTGCAATCTCGGTCACATCAACCTGAGCCGTTTCACCGCCCAGGGCAAGGTGAAGTGGGATGAACTCGGCCACAGCGTTCGCACCGCGGTCCGCTTTTTAGACAACGTGATCGACGCCACGCCTTACTTCTTTCCTCAGAATGCCGCGCAGCAAAAAGATGAGCGACGAGTAGGCATGGGTACCATCGGTTTGGCCGAAATGCTGATCCGCCTCGGTATCCGCTACGGGTCCGACGAGTCGGCCAAGTTCATCGACGAACTGTATGCTTTTATCGCTCGTCAGGCTTATTTGGCGTCGTCTTCCATCGCCGAAGAAAAAGGTAGCTTTGAACTCTTCGAAGCCGACAAGTTTCTTCAATCAGGCTTTATGGAACAGATGCCTGCCGATGTGCGGGAAGCTGTTCGCAAAAAAGGCATTCGCAACGTCACTCTCTTGACCCAAGCCCCAACCGGGACTGTGGGAACGATGGTGGGAACCTCCACTGGCATCGAGCCTTTCTACTTTTGGAGCTATCTCCGCAAGAGCCGCTTGGGCATGCACGAAGAGAAAGTTCAAGTCATGGAAGAGTGGGAAGCGAAGAACCCTGGCAAGGAGAAGCCCGACTATTTCGTGGCGGCTATGGACCTTTCTCCCGAAGAGCACGTGAAGGCTCAGGCCGCGACTCAGAAGTGGGTTGATTCGGCCATTTCAAAGACTTGCAACTGTCCGGCTGACTACACGGTTGAGCAGACCAAAGAACTCTACGAGTTGATGTACAAACTGGGCTGCAAGGGCGGCACCATCTACCGCGACAAGTGTCGCGATGAGCAAGTGTTGCACATCAAAGAGGAGAGCGCGCCCCCGGCTGAGTCGATCGAGGTGAAGGTCAAGGCCCCAGTTTCGGTGGTCGAAGCCGAGCAACCCAAGGTGCGCCCTTGCCCCTACAAGCGCTATGGAGCGACGGTCTCCAAAGGGACACCCGCAGGCACCGCCCACGTGACCATGAACGATGATGCCGATGGACGCCCCTTTGAGGTCTTCGTTGATATCGGTAAGGGTGGTAGTGACATCAAGGCCATGGCTGAGGCGCTCGGTCGCTTGGCCAGTCTCGTGTTGCGCGTTTCCTCGCCTCTAACACCGCGCGAGCGCATCCAGGAGATCGTCAGCCAGTTGACCGGGATCGGTGGTCCACGGTCCACCGGATTCGGACGGAATCGCGTTCGCTCGTTGCCCGATGCTATGGCTCAGGCTCTAGAGGAGCAATACCTCCTCGGTGACGATGTTCACCCAGCCCTGGCTGATGAATACGGCGAAGCACCAGGGGCCGAAATGGAGTTGGAGCTGCAGGCTCCCGCTTCCAGCGTTCAGGCTGACCTCTGTCCCAGCTGCGGAAATACCAGCTTGGTTGCTATTGAAGGGTGTCAGAGCTGCTACAATTGCGGACACTCCGAGTGCTGATCGATTGAGCCCCAAAGGCGAGTCTCTCCATGGCAAGACCGAGCAATAGGAGTCAACGCCGACAAGAGATCCTGCAAGGCTTTCAGGAGACCTTGGCGAGTCAAGGCTACGAACGATCAACGATCTCTAGCATCGCCAAGGCCTCCGGCCTGACCTCGGGTTTGATCCATCACCACTTCTCTTCCAAGCTCGAGATCTTGATCGAACTCGTGCATCTTTTGCAGGCTCGTCTCGACGAGCGTTTCGAGCGACTTCTCGAGGGACGCACCGAGCCTGCTGGCCGGTTGTCGGCTTTTATCGATTCACGGCTAGCCACAGGCCCGGGGGCCGACCCTCGGGCCGTGGCTTGCTGGGTGGCGATCGGCGCCGAGGCCTTGCGCCAAAGAGAGGTGCGCGATGTCTATCGGGCGTTGATGCTCAAACAGTCCCAGCAGCTGAGCGCGATCTTGGCGGAGTTCCCCAAACCGCCGGACCGGGTGGAGGAGACCTCCGCTGCCCTGTTGGCGGCCGTGGAGGGATGCTATCAACTCGCCGCTGCTGTCCCCGAGATAGCCCCACCAGGCTTTGCTGCTCGCAGCCTGCGGAGAATGGCCGAGGGGCTGCTCGACTGCAAGCTGCCGTCATAGGATACGCTCACGATCCGTTGCTCGCGAGTCACGCACAGGGAGCGCACAAAGTCTGTGTGCCTCAGGATCTCGATGGAGCCAGATTGTGACCAGATCCTCACCCCGTCGTCTTCGGCTCCGGTGACGGCAGCGCCGCAGGCCAACAGGGCGATACTCGTGATGGGGCCCCGGTGATCCCGTAGTCGCTCAACCAGAGCGAAGGTTCCGTCCGGGTGTCGTTGCAGTCGACTCAGGCCACCGGCTCCGTCACCGACGAGGAGTTGACCGTTGCCCAGCGGACAGAGCGACAGGATGGCTGCTTCACTCGAGTAGACGAGTTCGGGCTTTTGGAGTTCGGGGTCAATGAGCCAGAGGTCGCCCGACTCGGTACCGGCGAGAAGCCGCGAGTCGGAGAGTTGCACCACGCTCCAGGGCCAGGAGTCTAGCTGCCATCGAGTGAGCCGTTGCCCTTGAGGGGTCCAAATCGCCACCTCGCCGTCGGCAGCGCTGCTCAAAAGAGTTCCGTCGGCGAGCGGTAGGAGTCTCAAGAGGGAGCCCTCGTGGGCCTTCCAGGCGCGTTGTTTGGCGAAGCGTCCGTCGCCCTCATCGGACCAGGCGACGATCGTTCGGTCCCGACCTCCACTGAAGAAGCCATCCCCGAAGGCGGTAAGGCATGTGACCGAGCTTTCGTGTCCTCGAAGGGTTTGAGAGAGTTGCACTCTCGGTTGGCGGGTTGCTGCTTCTCGCCAGACTCTCACCGTCTTGTCTCGCGATCCCGTCACCAGAGCGCCGTTTTGAAGTTGTTTGACGTCCCAAACGTAGCCTCTGTGAGCTTGGCTGAGGGGGGTGGAAGTTCGGTAGATGACATCGGTTCGAAGCACGTACTTGGTCCCATCCACGACGGCTTGCCCATCGTGCCAAAAGTCGTGGGCAAAGAGAATGGCTAGGCCCTGTTGAGGCGCGACCTCAAATTCGCTCTCGGTTGTGAAGCGGTCGTTGTAGAATCGCGTGGCTCCGCCCTGGAATTCGCTGGCATCGTTGAGATAGAGCATGAGAGTCAGAAAGCTCCGTCGCCAGACATCGGGGCTGTAGGCGCCGTCTCGGTGACGGGTAAAGCTCTGTCCGTTGCTGTAGCGGCATCCGCGGAAGCGGGGGTTGAGGCCCTCGAGCTGCCACTCAACTCCTTCGCGAAGCAAGGTCTGGGGGAGCTGGTCGCGCAGCCGGGCAAAGAGCGTTGAAGCGAGTGTGGGATCGTCTTTGATGAGACGGTCATTGTTGCGGTAGGAGACTGGGTAGTCTCGACCGGTGAGTTGATACTCGGTGGATTCACCGCGAGCGATGAAGCTCTCGCACTCTTCGGGCGAGAGCAGATTGGCAAAGGTACGGCAGAACATTTCTGGGCTCCTAAAGTAAATTGGTTGACCAACCTAATAATAGCAAAGAAAGTACAAAATTCAAGTCCCTAGTGGCCACTGGAAGGAAGGGCTTGACACCCTGGCGAGAAAAGCAGCGCCCATGATACCAAAAAGTTTAATCAGAACACTTCCCAAGACCGACTTACACATTCATTTGGATGGCTCGCTGAGGCTGCCTTCGCTCATCGAAATGGCGAAGGAGCGCAAAGTCGAACTCCCTTCCTACACCGAAGAAGGTTTGAACGAACTCGTATTCCGTGATAGCTACGCAAGCTTGGCTGAGTATCTTCACGGATTCCAGTATACGTGTGCCGTTCTCAAGGACGCAGAGGGTATGGAACGAGCAGCCTACGAGCTCGCCTGGGACAACATCAATGAAGGGGTGCGCTACATTGAAGTTCGCTTCGCTCCCCAGCTGCACACGCATCGCGGATTCGCGCTCCAAGATGTTCTCAAAGCTGTGAACAAAGGATTGAAGCGAGCCGCCGACGAGCACAGAGCCACCGAGCACGTGTCCTCCGGAGCCGAACCGGCCTTCCACTATGGGATCATCGTGTGTGCCATGCGCTTTTTTACCGGTGCCTTCAGCCCTTGGTTCACCCACTTGACCGACATTTTTCAGGACGCTCCCCAAGAGCAAGTTCTCTCCATCGCCTCACTGGAGATGGCCAGAGCCGCCGTGCGCATTCGAGACCAAGAGGGCTTGCCCATCGTTGGCTTCGACCTGGCTGGACGAGAGGATGGCTTCCCGGCTGGAATGCACAGACAGGCTTACGATTATGTTCACCGCAATTTCATGCACAAGACGGTACACGCTGGTGAGGCCTACGGACCGGAGTCGATCTTTCAGGCCTTGACCGATCTTCACGCCGACCGAATCGGTCACGGATACCATCTTTTCAGCCCCGAGATGTGCGGTCCTGATGTGAAGGACCCAGAGGAGTACGTCAAGCGACTGATCCGATACATCGGAGATAGTCGAACGACCATCGAAGTGTGCATCACCAGCAATCTTCAAACCATGCCGGACCTCAAAGATGTGAAGGACCACGCCTTCGGAAAGATGCTCAAGGAGAAGCTCTCAGCGACCCTGTGTACCGACAACAGGTTGGTGAGTCACACCACCGTGAGCAACGAGATCGAGCTGGCCGTGAAGGCCTTCAACATGGACCTCAAGGAACTGAGAAACACCATCGTCTACGGCTTCAAGAGAAGCTTCTTCCCAGGCGAGTACACTGAGCGTAGAGCCTATGTTCGGCAGATCATCGACTACTACGATAGACACAGTGAGCACTTCGAGAAGACCGGTGAAGTTCTGCCCTCCAGCGTCACTATCTGAGAGCTTTTGGGACGATGACCGAAGCGGTCGTCGGATGAACTTAAAGAGAATGAAAGGACCACTATGAATATTAAAGCTGCGGTAGCCTTTGCGCCCAATCAACCTCTGTCTATTGAGACTGTGGCCTTGGGAGGACCCCGGGCTGGAGAATGCCTCGTCGAACTGAAGGCGACGGGTATCTGTCATACCGATGCCTACACTCTTTCTGGAAAAGACCCTGAAGGCTTGTTCCCGTCGATTTTGGGTCACGAAGGAGCGGGGATCGTTCGCGAGGTTGGAGAGGGCGTCACCTCCCTCAAGCCTGGGGACCACGTGATCCCGCTGTACATTCCTGAGTGTCGGGAGTGCAAGCGTTGCACCTCTCGCAAGACCAATTTGTGCGGCGCTATCAAGAGTACTCAGGGCCAGGGGTTGATGCCGGACGGGACCAGCCGCTTCTCCATCGACGGAGAGCCCATCAGTCACTATATGGGGTGTTCCACCTTTGCCCAGTATACCGTGGTTCCAGAGATCGCTTTGGCCAAGGTTCGCGAGGACGCTCCTTTCGACAAGATCTGTTACATCGGTTGCGGAGTCACGACCGGACTCGGCGCTGTGATGAACACGGCTCAGGTGAAGCCTGGTGACAACGTTGTTGTGTTCGGCTTGGGAGGGATCGGTCTGAACGTTCTTCAGGGCTGCCGAATCGCTGGCGCGAACAAGATCATTGGCGTTGATAGGAACCCTGCCAAGAAGGCTATGGCCGAGAAGTTCGGGATGACTCACTTCATCAATCCGACCGAGGTCGAGGGTGACCTGGTGCCTTACATTCAATCCCTCACCGATGGTGGTCCAGAATTTAGCTTCGAGTGTATCGGTAAGGTCGATATCATGAGAGAAGCCCTAGAGTGTACTCACATCGGCTGGGGAGTTTCTGTGATCATCGGCGTTGCCGGTGCCGGCGAGGTCATTCAAACCCGACCCTTCAATCTGGTCTGCGGCCGGGTCTGGAAAGGAACAGCCTTCGGTGGAGCACGCGGGCGAACCGACGTGCCCAAAATCGTGGACTGGTACATGGATGGTAAGATCAATATCGACGATCTGATCACCCACACCCTGAAGCTTGAGGACATCAATAAGGGCTTTGAGCTGGCCAGAAAAGGTGAATCCATAAGAAGCGTGGTGGTGTACTAAATGCCGGCTGAAGGTTTCTTTATTCATCAGTTTGAGGTGGGCCCTTGGGACAACTTCGTCTATTTTCTCGGCGACAAGTCGACGCGTTCGTGCCTTGTTGTAGACCCGGCTTGGGAACTCGATGTGATCCTCAATGAGGCCGCCAAGATCGACGTTGAGATCTCAGGGATCCTCTGCACTCACAGTCACTTTGACCACGTGAACATGGTCGATCCGATCCTGGCCAAGAAAGATATTCCGGTCTACATGCTCGACAAAGAGGTCGAGTGGTCA
>CAZVVF010000086.1:0-9892 GCA_964630575.1 uncultured Burkholderiales bacterium
TCCCAACTACGTTTATTCACTCTATGATGTGCCTGCTGAACTCGGCGCTCAATCCGAATTTCCAAACGACCCAGAACTCAAGTTTCAGTGGCACCTGGATCAGATCAACTGCCGAGATGCCTGGCGCTGGACGTCGGGTCAGGGCGTCGTGGTGGCTGTGATCGATACCGGCGTGGCCTATGCGGACTCTGAGGACGGAGTCTTTCACCGCTTGGAAGACCTCGAACAAACGCGTTTTACCGAAGGTTACGACTTTATTCACAGGCGCTCAGAGGCCTACGACGACCATTGCCACGGTTCTCACGTCGCCGGAACGGTGGCCCAGTCTACCCACAACGGCAAAGGCGTTGGCGGGGTAGCCTTCGGCTCAACGGTTATGCCGGTCAAAGTTCTGTCGGCCCGCGGTGGTGGTACCAATGCTGGCGTCGCTGACGGTATTCGATTCGCAGCCGATCACGGAGCGAAGGTTCTCAACTTGAGCCTCGGGGGGCCGGGGAATTCTTCAGTGCTGGATGTCGCTGTGGCGCACGCCGTGAAGAAGGGATCGTTGGTGGTCTGTGCCGCCGGGAACTCCAATCGCTCCAGACCTGGATATCCTGCAGGCTGTGAAGGGGCTATCAGCGTTTCGGCTCTCGATTTTGAAGAGAATCTGGCCTTCTACAGCAACTACGGTCCTTCCATCTCCATTGCTGCACCGGGTGGAGACACCCGCTCCGACAAGAACGGTGACGGAAAGCCTGACGGCGTTTACCAGAATACGATAAAGCCTGGCAATCCCGGCGAAGGCATCTACGCGAACTTTCAAGGGACGTCTATGGCCAGCCCTCACGCCGCTGGGGTCTTTGCCCTGGGAGCGTCTTTGGGAGTCACCAAGCAGGAAGCCCTTCAGGCCTTGGTCTACAAAACGGCGCGCCCGGCACCTGAGGGAGGCAAAGAAGGCTATGGAGCCGGTATTATAGACGCCGGTGCCCTGGCTCATCAGATCGGCTACGTCTATGGTCTCACGAAGCTGATTCTCGGCCTGCTGGTTGGGCTTTTGGCTTTTGCTTTCTACCTCAGACGCCGACAGTTGGGATCGATCGCGATGGCGGTACCGGGAATCCTGGCCGGTTCCTGTGGACTGCTCTGGTGGGTTCCGGCTTTTGCCCTCAACGAGGCCCCGCTCAATCCCCTACTCGTCAATGGAATTCCGGCTTGGGACCTTTTCCTCTTGGGAGTGGACCAGCACGGCTCGTTCTTGACCCACAGCGCTCTGATACCGTTGGCCTTCTGCTTCGCAGCCTCTGCGCTGAAGTTTCTCAGGCCTCTGGCGGCTGGATTTGCCGCTGGGGTTGCTGGCCACTTGGTGTTTGTGGCCGCCTACGGTGTGCTGGAGATGCCTTGGTTGCCAGCGAATCTTCAAGAACTGTGGCTTGCAGCGAACGCTTTCTTGTGTGTTGCGCTGTGCGTTGCCTGCGCGGCCAAAAAGTAAGAATGGTCGTCTGAAGAGACGACCAGCGGCCCACCGAGTCAGGCCTTTAGCCGGGCTCGGGTGAGCCGCCGTGGCACCTTCCTCCAAGCCTTGGCGACCTCTTGTGGTCGCGGCCTCAAGGACAAAAAAAGGGCCCGTCATCGGACGGGCCCTTTTTGTTTTTCGCTGCGACTAGTGTTGGTGGCCGTGATCGTGTTCGTGGCCGTGGTCGCAAGAGGAGATAGGGATTCTCACGATCTTGTTGCCTTCGATGGCGGACTTGAAGACGCTCGTATCTCCACTGGATTTGAAGAGTTCCAAGGTGTCCTTTTCGATGATGGCGTTTTGCGACTGCATCTCGGCAATACCGGCCATCTCGTTGACCACGGTCTCGGAGTCGATAGCGGTGTGAACGCGGTCAATGAGTTTCCCGCTGGCATCGAAGACCAGGTTAACGCCGCCCTGAACGTCGGTGACCATGTTTTCGAGTCCTGGGACGGTTACCGGGACTTCATTTTTGTAGCGGTAAGAGACGAAGGTCTCGCCGCGTCCATTGGTGCTGACCGAATCGGGGATGTAGGCCTCATCGGTGGGAATGTTGAGGGCTTCGGCGTTGGCTTCCAAGAAGTTGACAGCGTTGGCCTTGCTGAGGTCGGCAGGCAACTCAAGGGCAGGGACTTCCGCTCGGCGTTGCTCATCTTTGGCGATATCTTCGGGAGTGATAAGCTTGCGGTCAAGGAAGACTTTCTTGAGGCCTTCAGAGTACTTACCGTCGTTGATGACGCCGTCGGCTGCGATCATTCCCAGAGCGATCTCTTTGAAGCGTGCACGACTGGTCGATCCGCCCTCGATGGCGCGGGTCAACAAGGGGCCGGTAACCTTTTCGGCTGTTTGTAGGGCTTCATTGGGGCACTGCTTGTCGTCGTAGATGGATTGCATGTAGACCGATTCAATGGCGTCGTAGAACGATGCCGAGAACAGGCGGCTGAAGCTGTGCACTTCGCGACCGAGGTGGTCATCGTCACCACGTCCGGGTGGGATGTCTTTGGGGTCTTTGTAGGTAAAGTCGTTGAGGGCGGTTCTCAGCCAGATCTTGTGGTCGTCGGCGGGGTCAGAGTTGTCGAAGGCGCGAGCGGCACCGAACTCTTCAGCGAGGGATGAGATGACGTTGTGGTTTCTCAGGTTGCCGCCGCTCTGTTCCAAAAGCTTCTCGCGGTTGCTAGCGTCTCGGAGTCCGATCAACATAGCCGCACAGTCGCCGAAAGCTTCGTGGAAGGCGCCGGTCTCATCGTCGTGGGTGCCAAAGTAGCCGGGGCGCAGGCCATCGAGGAGGGCGTGACCGGTTTCGTGGGACACCACGTCGCTGGAGTTGGCCGTCTTCATGACGGTATCGAGGCCGGGTGAAGGGCTGAAGAAGTAGTTCGTTCCACCGCCCCAGCGGCTGTAGTAAGCGTTGCGTCCCTCTTGTTTGTGGGGGGTTACCGTGATCTGTTCCCCGCGAGTGGCCCAGGGGATATCTGATCCGCGATACTCTTGGAAGAGCTGGAGGGTATCTGTGGTAAAGACGAGGGCGTTCACTTGGGAGATTCCATCGGAACCTTCAGCCAGAAGGTAGTTGCCCTGGGCGTCTGGGGTGGCGTGGGCGCGGTTGTCCGTAATTCTAGCTCGGCTGCTCTGAAGATTGGAACCGATCTCGCTGCGAGGAATGTCCATTGTGATGGGCTCACTCACGTAAGGGTCCTGCGCGTAGACGGCGACCTTGACGTTCTCAGCGGGCGGTTGTTGCTGTCCTGGAGGTTGCTGTCCTGGAGGGGCGTTCTTGGGGGGCTCAAACCCGGGATCCGCGGTCAGAGTTACAGACTCTTGGGGGGCACTCGCGTGTCCGGAGCAACCACAATCAGATTTTGCTGTGGTTTGGGCTGGAGCTTTCGCAGCCGGTGCCTTGGGGGCAGACAGAACTTTAGTTTGGATATGCAATTTGGACTCCTATAGACTTTATGAGCCCATACTCCCAAATCAGGAGTGCAAAATTGTTGCCGCTATGTTAAACGCTCATAGCCTCATCCATAAAAGACTCGAACTCCCTGCTGCTCTTAACGTAAAATTCTGGAATTTTTCGCAGCAGATAGGCCGGCATGTCGTAGTGCTCGACCACCAAGGACACGCGGGCTCGCGAGGAGCTGGTTACGGCCGCGACCTCGTGGCGGAGATCGCCTCTGAACTCAAACAGAAGTCCGGTCTTCGGCGTGATTCGGGGACGGCGTCTCAGGGTCAAAAGAGGGGGATAGAGAAGCAGGGTTCCCCCTTCTAGGTCGTCGGCGACATCGAGGTAGAGAACGCTGACTTTCACAGGGAAGGGAGGCAGTTCTGGTCGTGTCCAGGTGTTGAGACTGCGGTCGATGTGGGGGCCTACGTGGGCTCCCTCGGCGATGCACAAGGGATTGATAAAGAAGGCGTTGCAGCGGTCTGGGGTGGTGGACTCGAGGAACTCGTAGAACAGAGGAAAGCTCTGTTTGAGCCGGGGGAGCCCCGATCGGGTAAGGGCGATGGAGAAACCCTCCGTTCCAGAAAACCTGACATTGAGGGTGGTGCCGGAAAGAAACGGACTCTGGATGACTGATTCAGCGGTCCGCTTGACGAACTCTGCCGAGAAGGCATCCTCGGTGAGGTTGTAGAGTCGGCGAAAACGACCTGGTTCAAACGCTAGTGCCACACTGCGCTGTTCGGGGAAGGCGCCTATCGTCCTCGCTGTGGCTCCACGACCGGGGTCGCCGAGAACTCTCGGAGCGACTTTTCTGTTTCCCGAACCCCGGTCGTTCGGAGGCTGGGCACAACCTTCGTGGAAGCAAGTCGGAGTGAGAGGTGGTTGTAGCATAACGTGGGTCTTACTCCTGGGGATCACGCTGCTGGGTGTTGTTGGGTGTGGCTACTTTGACTCTGCCCAAGTGGCGAACCCTGCAGCGAGCGGGAGTCCCGATGCACCGAAGGTACGATTGGGCCTAAGCATAAATGGCGTTGGCTTAGGGATGAGCCTCGATGAGGTGAGGGCGATCGTTGGGGACCGGCTCCACCCGGACCCGAGTGACCCCTCCGGGTCGTCCTATCGCTTCGACGTTGTGATGCAAGGGCTAGAGCGTTCTGGCGTGACGGTTCTGAGCGTGGATTCCGAGCAGAGGGTCGAGCTTGTCACTGGCGATCGGTTGGAGTTGAACGGACACCGGATCGTGGAAGACTATCGAGGGCTCAGCGAGTCCGAGCGACAGGAGACGCTGCAGCGCGTGGAGTCGCTACTGGGCCGTCTCGACCTCAAGAAGCAGTTCGGTGGGGCGCGGGCTTACTATCCCAAGCACCGTCTCAGCGTCAGCATCAGCAAGAACGGTGCCTGGAGCTTTCGCCTGGAGGGGACCGGCGAAAACGAGCGTCAGGGAGATTTGTAGCCCAGCGTCGAGGGGAGAGCGACGGATGAGGGTAAGAATCTATTCCAAGACGTCCCGATTGTTACAAAATCAGGCTTCATGCCTGCAGGGACCAGGCTCGTCAACATAAACTCCGGGCCATGACACCTCCCGTAGTAGACCATCCTCGCCGTCGGATCGAGTTTGTGGTCCTAAGTTTCGAGGGCCCTGACCCTTATTCCCTAGTCGGGGGGCTAGGCGTACGTGTTTCTGAAATGACCAGAGTTATGGCCGGTTTAGGCTATAAGACTCGGCTCTTTTTTGTGGGCGATCCGGACGCCCCCGATTTTGAGTCTACCGAGGACGGACTCCTCAACCTTCATCGCTGGAGTCGGTGGCTGAGCAAGCAGTATCCCGACGGAGTGTATCACGGCGAAGTGGCCAAAGTTGAGGATTATCAGAAGAGCCTTCCTGAATTTTTGGTCAAGAGAGTCATAGCCCCCAACGCTGAGGTGGGGGTGACCACGGTGGTGATTGGCGAAGACTGGCACACCGCTGCGACCATGATTCGAATCTCGGGTTTGCTCGAAGAGGAGAACCTGGAGTCCCACGCTCTTCTCTTTTGGAACGCCAACAACGTTTTCGGGTTCAAGACGATCGATTTCCCCGAGCTGTCCAAAGCGGCTCGCCTGTTGACCGTCAGCCGGTACATGAAGGAACGCATGCGCACCATGGACCTGGAAGCGCTGGTCGTGCCCAACGGGATTCCACCCCGTTTTTGGTCTCGGGTCGACAAGCGAGCCGGGGGCGAGCTCCGAGAGATCTTCCCAGGGACACTGTTGGCCAAGGTTGGGCGCTATCACGCCGACAAGCGTTGGATGATGGCCATTGAGGCTGTCGCGCACTGCAAAGAGCTCGACCTCAAGCCTACCCTGCTGGTTCGCGGTGGACGAGAGGCCTACGGTGCCAAGATTCGCGAACACGCCATCAGCCTGGGCTTGTCCTGGGCTGTGGCCAGGCCCGAGGCAAACGATAACGCTTCTGTGTTGGAGAGTCTCGAGGCCTGTCGTCACTCGGATATCGTGGAACTCGATTTTTTCGTGCCAGAGGCTTTTTTGAGGACACTCTACTGGGCCGCCACGGCGGTGCTGGCGAATTCAGGTCACGAGCCCTTCGGCTTGGTCGGTCTTGAGGTCATGGCTTGTAGCGGGCTTGCCATCACCGGCTCCACGGGAGAAGAGTACATTCAGAGCTTTCACAACGGGATCGCTCTGAGCAGTGAAGACCCTCGCGAAATCGCCCTCTATATGCAAGAGATTCTCCACGACGAAGAGTTGCAGACGACCTTGAGGTCCAACGGTCGAGCCAGTGCGAAGTTCTACAATTGGGACGGAATCATCGAAGATCTTTTGCGCAAAATTGAGCTTGAAGCCTGGTCCAAGGGAATCGAACTTTAAACACCTTTGAATTCATAGGATTGAACTTGTGTGATGCGGGGAAACATCATGGTCATCGGGTTCGGGAACGAACCCAGCGGCGCTGTGACTCTCCGTTTCAACGCCGTAAAAATTCTTAGGAGGATTCATGTCAGCGACTCAAACCGCACCCGCAATCGCTCCCCGCAGTGAGCGTTTCAAAGATCTGCAAAAAACTTTAGTGCTCGTTAAGCCCGACGCCGTAACGCGTGGTCTTATCGGAAACATCGTAGGCCGTTTCGAAGCCCGCGGATTAGCTATTAAGGGAATGAAACTGATCCAAATGGACAGCAGCCTGGCCGGGAAGCTCTACGCTCCCCACGAAGGCAAGCCGTTCTACAACGATCTCGTAAGTTACATGACTTCGGGACCAATCGTTTGTTTGTGCCTTGAGGGAGTCAATGCGATTCCTATCGTGAGAACGATGATGGGTGCTACCAACCCTGTAGAGGCCGCACCTGGTACCATTCGCGGAGATTTCGCTCAGCGTTTGGACTGCAACTGCGTCCACGGCTCGGATAGTCCCGAGAGTGCCGCTCGGGAACTCCCTATCTTTTTTGCAGATGGTGAGATTCTTGGCTACGACCCAGCCCATACGTTCAAACTGTAAGGGATTGGTCGGACGTGCTGAGCTATGGCTCAACACTTCGCCGGTACTGCTAGATGACTGAGGGGACACTGAGACCAGGCCTTTATCTGGTGGCAACGCCCTTGGGTCATCTTGGCGATCTCAGTCAAAGAGCTCGGGAGACCCTCTCCCGGGCTTCTTTTATTGCCGGTGAGAGCACTCAGGTGGTTCTTCGCTGGCTGGAGATCTTGGGCAAGGAAGAAGCTCTGGTCAGACGCCCAGGCGTTCTGAGCTACCGCGAATCTAGTCGAGAGGCTGATGGTCGCAAGATCCTGCAGAAGCTCTCTGAGGGAGAATCGGTGGCCTTGATCTCTGATGCTGGCACGCCGGGAGTCTCCGACCCTGGCTGGCAGTTGGTGAATGAAGCTCGCTTGGCCGGTTTTGAGGTTTGGGCTATTCCAGGTCCCTGCGCTGCTGTGGCTGCGCTTTCGATCTCCGGTTTCCCGTCGCGGCGATTTTCTTTTGAAGGCTTTTTGCCCGGCTCTGGCCGACAGCGTCGAGAGGCCTTGGCACGGCTGCAAAAGACGACCTCTCCTTGCTTGCTCTACGAGAGCCCTCACAAGTTTATGGAGACCATCGAACAGTTGGCCGCTCTGTGTCCCACACGGGAGTTGGTGGTGTGCCGAGAGATGACCAAAAAGTTTGAGGAGAGCTGGCGGGGTCCTATCGTCGAGGCGGTTACTGCCTGGGCTCAGAAGACCATCAAGGGAGAATTCACCTTGGTGCTGGGGCCGCTGGAAGAGGATGAGTCAGAGGATTCCGAGGTCCCGGACGAGACCTTGGCTCTGGTTCGAGATTTGGGTTTGCCCACCAAGAGCGCAACTCAGATCCTCAAGCATTTTTTTCCCAAGGCTTCGAAGAAAGATATCTATCGCAGGCTGACCTAGCAGAGTTTCTCTCTGGCTTGTCTGGGTTTGGGTCTTTCCGTTCGAAGGAAGGGGTTCTCTTTCCCAGAAGTGCCGTTTATGAGTGAACAAATAGATGAGCGCGAACGTCGTCGTTACCTTCGTGTGGCTGCAGATGAGGGTTTAGAGTGCGAGATCGCTGGTGCTGGCGTTGTCCACATTGTGGGCATTGGGGCGCAAGGCCTCGGCATGCGCATCATCACCAATCAAGAATTACCCGCAGGTGATGAGCTAGATGTCACTCTTTCGCGCGATGGCGCTGAACTCTTTAAGGGTAAGGCCAAAACTGTTTGGCAAGAGACCTGGGATTTCGAATTTTGCGCTCGTCACGTTTCGGGGGTTGTTCTCCTAGGCTTGAGCGACGAGGAGCGCAAAGCTCTCGTCAGCAAGATTCCCATCGAGTCCGGGCCCATGCCCGATGGTTTGCTCTAGGCCTCAGATTTTACTTTCTCAACCCGGTCCATCGCCGGGGCCTGCTTTTGGCTGCTTTCCCACTCTCGAACGGATTGTGCAATAGCGGCTTCGAGAGTCGGCGAGTCGGAGTGTGGGGGAGCCTCTTCGAGGGCTTCGACGATCCAGTCTTGTCCGGATTGGTCGGAGATGAGCGCCTTGTGGTGAAGCGGTAGGACCTGTTGGGCGACGACATTCGTTCTCTCTGGCATGGTTAAGGCCGAGGATACAAAGACCAGGCCGTCCGAGGGGCCGGTGTACTCGTTGAGTATCCCTGGGATGTTGGCGCGGCTACCAGCGAGCACGGCGACTTCCACATTGGCATCCGGTGGGTTTTCGTTGAGCTTGGCGATCAGGTCGCCGCCCTCTTCGATGTAGTGCTGAATTCCGCGAGAGACGCTGACAAAGCCGGTCCCTCCCTCGTAGGTTGTGAGCCAGTCAGGCTCGCTGGGCGAGAGGGGGAATTCTTGAGATAGGTCGGCTAGAAGTTGGCTTTGACCAGGAAAGTAGTTGGGCTCGTCTCTGCTGAATCCCTGATCCGAGACATCGCGAAAGAGGGGGAAGGTTCCCTGCTTCTCCCAGGAGACGGGAGCGTTGAGCAAGGCCTCGTCCGAGTTCTGGAGCAGGGCGTAGTTGGCCGAGGGGTGGCGAAAGATGTAATCCACTCCCTTGTTGGGCCCGCCGACGAGGACCATGCGTCGAACATCCCCTTGATAGGGGGTGGACTCAAGCCCTGCTTTTCTCACCTGGGAGGTATAGATCCGAGCGGCCACACAGCCCTTGGAATGAGCCACAAGGTCGACCTTGTCGGCACCAGTGTCTCTCTTTATTTCGGCGATGGCGTTGGCTATCTGCTCCGCCCAAAGAAAGTTGTCGTCCTGATTGTGGGCAAAGGTGAGAGCAAAGGTCTCATGCCCCTCTTCCCGCAGGCGTTGAGCGAGTCCCTGATCGCTCCCATCCTCTTTGGGGTCCCAGAAAAAATTACCGTTCTTGTTCGCTCCGTGAACGAGCAGGACGGGTGTCTTTTTGGGACCCTTCTCGGTGGGGGGACCCGCGTAGTGGAGCAGGGCGTCACCGGAGTGGGGCGAGTCGGATTGAAAAGCCCGGATGATCTCTGGATCGCGGTGTCTGGTTCGGGGATGGAACTCTTGCTGCACAAAGATGTCGTCACGGTCGTGGATGACTTCGGTGTGCTCCCAGGTGTCGCTAGGGAGAGTCCGCGCGATCTCATAACGCGCAGCAGAGGCTCCATTCTGGGCCGGGACTCCGAGTGTTTTGTTCCCCCGAATTCGCATCTTAGAGTTCTAAGCTTTCGCCTTGCTCTTCGTTTTCGCTTGGCTTGTGGACTTGGACTTGGCCGTTGGGGCCGGAGTTTGGGCCTGGCTCGCTTCCACCTTGCTCGAGATCGAATCGATCTTCTGCACGAGGCTCGTGAGCAAGTCACGAATATCTTCCTGGGTTTCTTCCTGTTCCAGGAGTCGGGTTTCGACCGCTTGCACCTGGGAAGAGATTCGAGCGAGGTCCGAGCGCTTGGGGATGTCCAGAGTTTCCATCACTTGACCAGAGAGCTCCGCCATCACCTTATGGTT
>CAZVVF010000087.1:0-9880 GCA_964630575.1 uncultured Burkholderiales bacterium
TGGACAACACCGCCGCACCAGGTGGCGATGGCAGCCAAGCGTCTCCGTTCAACACCCTGGCCGCTGCTGTCGCGGCGGCCCAATCAGGAGACACTATCTTTGTAGAGCGCGGCAATGGAACAAACACGGGCTTGACGGGTGGTATAACCCTCGAAGACGGCGTCGATCTCATCGGCGAGGGTGCCGGACTCATCGTTGCCCAAACGATCGTACCCGCAGGTCAAGCGCCTGTGGTCGAAGGCCCCATCACTTGCCTCGGCAACAACACCATTAAGGGACTCAACATAGACGGCTCTGCCTCCGACCTCATCAAGATCACGAGCGTTGGTAACGTCACGATTTCTAACAACACCCTCCAGAACCCAACCGAGGAGTTCGTGGATTGTAGCGAAGTCACCGGTACCATCACCATCGACAGCAACACCCTGCAAAACCCTCCCGATGGCGACCTAGATTACATCGAGGTCACCAACACGAACAGCGACGCCACAGTATCCGTGACGAACAACACCTTCAGCAACACAGCCAACAACAACGTTGATTCTCTGGCTGAAATGTACGCTAAGAACACATCGGTCTTGAACATGACCTTCAGCAACAATATCGCCGTAGGCACCCAGGTTGACCAGTTTGCCTACGGCTTCTATTTCGAGAACGAAGGTACCGGTGCGTGCACCATGACCGTGGATGGCAACGAGTTCAAGAACTTCAGTCACTATCCGATCGGAACTTTCGCCTATCCTGGCCCGCTGACCGGCACTATCACCTCCAACGTGATAGATACGGCTAATTACGGTATTTACAGCTATGCTGGCGGCGGCACTCAAACGGTATCGAACAACGTCGTCAGCAACACGGACTCTTATGCGCTTTACCTTGAGTACGACGGCCCTCTCGATGGCACGTTTGTCATCGACAACAACAATGTGAGCAACGCCGGGCACTACGGCCTGTTTCTTGGCGAACAAGCAAAAGACACGAACAACAAGGCGGCCATAAGAAACAACAGCTTTACAGGGGGCTCCGACGATGACGTCTACATCATCCAAAACACCGGATCCCTTTGCTGTGATATCACTGGCAACACCTTCAACAGCGACGTAAGCTTCAACGACAACTCCGCCGGCGATATGTCCGTCGAACGCTTTGGTAATGCCAACGGTGACGAACTCAAAACGGTGAACACCTTTGTTCCCGCAGCCACCATCAACGTCATCAACGATGCTATTGTTGACGTAGTCCCAGGCTTCTGCGCTATTCCCTAGTCCAGACACTGCCACTCAAGAGAGCCAGGTTCTTCGGAGCCTGGCTTTTTTGTTGCCCTGGGTCTACTGCGAATCCGTGCCAGAGGAGTTCGCGCCAGCGAGACTAATTTCAGAACAGTGAAGACCATCTTGACCGCCGCTCTCACCGGGGTTCTCGCCACCCGCGATCAATGCCCAGCCATTCCTTACACAGCCCAGGAGATCGCTCAGGAAGCTCGCCGCAGCGTGGATGCCGGTGCCTCGATCGTACACATCCACGCTCGCCAGGATGACGGCAAGCCCGCTTTTGATGTGAAGAGTTATCGGTGCATCGACCAGGCCGTCAAGGAGCTCTGTCCCGAGGCGATTATCAACTACTCCACAGGCGCTGTTGGCATCGACCGAGACACGCGAATCGCCCACATCAAGGCTCTCTCACCCCCTCTGGCCGCCCTCAACATGGGCTCCATGAACTACGCCATTTACTCCAGCAAGAAGAAGAAGTTCTACCACGATCATATCTTTGAGAATAGTTTTGCTGACATTGAGTTCTATCTGGAAGCCATGAACAAAGCTGGTACACTCCCCGAGATGGAGTGCTTTGATCTGGGACACATCCAGAACGCTGAGCCGCTGAGAGACCTCGGCCTGATACCCAACAACGCTTGCTACTCCTTGGTGATGGGAGTCTTGGGTGGCATCCCCGCCAACACCAAAAATCTAGTGCACATGGCCAGCAGCGTCCCAAACCACGCCCATTGGCAAGTCATCGGAATAGGTAAGGTCCAATGGCCCCTGATCGCCGTGGGCATCACCATGGGTGGCGGCATAAGGGTAGGATTAGAAGACAACTTTTACCTCAAGCCCGGCGTGATGGCCCGAAGCAATGGGGAGTTGGTGGCCAAAGCTGCTCGGCTGGTGGAAGACTTGGGCGGCTCGGTGGCCTCACCCGAAGAAACTCGCCAGAGACTGGGACTGAGCCATGCCGCCCTTTGAATCCCAACTCAACCCGCGAGACGCTACCTACCAGAGCAACCGTGAGGCTATGTTGGAGCTGGTCAACCAACTCAACGAGAGGCTAGAAGCCGTCCATCAAGGAGGCGGAGAAAAATCTCGCAAACGCCACCAGTCAAGGGGGAAACTCCTACCTCGGGAACGTCTCGCGCTACTTCTGGACCCCGGGAAACCATTTTTGGAACTCTCCACGCTCGCCGCCTTCGGCATGTACAACGATGAGTCGCCCGGCGCCTCGCAGATCACCGGTATCGGGACGATCCAGGCTCGAGAGTGCCTCGTCACCTCCAGCGATCCTACCGTCAAAGGCGGGGCCATCTATCCCCTCACCGTCAAAAAGCTACTCAGAGCCCAGAAAATTGCAGAGGAGAACCGGCTCCCCACTGTGATGATGGTGGAGTCCGCCGGTGCGAATTTGACCCACCAGGCCGAACTCTTCGCCGACGGCGGGGGCCGGGTGTTTGCCAATCAAGCAAGAATGTCAGCTCAGGGCCTGGCTCAGATAGCCTTAGTCTTTGGCAGCTCTACCGCAGGCGGCGCCTACATGCCCGGCATGAGTGACTACACCGTGATGGTGCGAGACCAAGCCAAGGTTTTTTTGGCCGGCCCCCCCTTAGTCAAAATGGCCACCGGAGAAGAGGTCGACGACGAGACACTCGGTGGTGCCCTCATGCACTCCACCGTTTCGGGTGTCAGTGACTTCTTGGCAGAGAACGACACCGACGCTATCGGCTTGGGGAGAGAGATCGTCGCTAGACTTCCCGCCAGTAAACCCCTAGCCTGCCGCCGCCAGCCCCCGAAGCCGCCGCGCTACAGTCCTGAGGAGTTGCTCGGGATCATTCCCAAGGACCCACGCCAGGCCTTTGACATCAGAGAGGTGATGGCACGCCTCGTGGACGACTCAGACTGGCTGGAGTTCAAGCCAGCCTACGGCCCCACTCTAGTCACCTGCTTCGCTCGAATCGATGGATACCCGGTGGGTATTCTCGGCAACAACGGTGTCCTCTTTTCGGAGGCAGCCAACAAAGCCACGCATTTCATCAGCCTCTGCAACCAATCGCGCACTCCCCTACTGTACCTGCAAAACATCACCGGTTTTATGGTAGGGAGCAAGTACGAACAAGGTGGGATCGTCAAACACGGATCACAAATGGTCAAAGCCGTGGCCACCTCCACCGTCCCTCAATTCACCGTGATTGTGGGAGGCTCTTTTGGTGCTGGAAATTATGGGATGTGCGGCCGGGCCTACGATCCAAGATTTCTATTCACCTGGCCCAACAGTCGGATCGCGGTGATGGGTGGCGAGCAAGCCGGTGGAGTGTTGGCCCTAGTCAGTCAAGCCCAGGCTCGGGCGCGTGGCCAAGAACCCGACACCAAACGGATCGAAATGATGCGCCGAGCGACGGAGAGCAAGTTCCGAGAGGAATCCTCTCCCTACTTCGCCACGGCGCGACTTTGGGACGACGGCATCATCGATCCACGGCACACTCGAGAGACCTTAGCCCTGGCACTGTCGGTTGCCCACAATCAGGATTTTGTGACCCCAGGAATGCCCACTCAAGGTGTATTCAGATTCTAAAACTTCGCGCATAGAGAGAGGGCTTACTCCATGAAGAGTGCTGAACACGAAGAGTTCCGTCAGATGGTGCGACGCTTCGTCAAAGAAGAGATCACACCTCACATTGAGGACTGGGAGGCTGCCAAGCAGTTCCCAGCTCGCGAACTGTTCCCCAAAATGGGAGCTCTCGGCATGCTGGGACCGGCCTATGACCCGGCCTACGGCGGAGCGGGAGCCGACCACAGCTACCACGTGATCCTAGCCGATGAATTAGGGCGCTGCGGCTGTATGGGTGTCCCCATGGGGATCTTGGTGCAAACCGACATCGCGGTCTCGGCCATGGCAGAGTATGGCAGTGACCGACTCAAGCGAGCCTTCATGGCACCGGCCATAGCTGGCGAAATGATAGGGGCTCTCGGTGTGAGTGAGCCGGACATCGGCTCCGACGTCGCCAGCCTTTCCACGCGAGCCGAGTCCGACGGCGACCACTATGTGATCAGCGGTTCCAAAATGTGGATCACCAATGGGATCCAGGCCGACTTTGTCACCACTCTTTGCCGAACCTCAGGAGACAGTGGATACCGAGGAATGTCCCTGATCGTGGTCCCTACCAAAACAGCAGGGTTCTCAGTGGGCAAGAAGCTCGAAAAGATGGGCAACCACAGCTCCGACACAGGTCTGCTCCACTACGACAAAGTTCGGGTACCCAAGTGGCACTGCATTGGAGAAGAAGGCAAGGGCTTCTACTACCAGATGCAAGAGTTCCAGAAAGAGCGACTCGTTGGCTCGATGCTGGGCGTCTCTCTGGCCGAAGATGCCGTTCGGCGCACCATCGCCTACTGCAAAGAACGCAAGGTTTTCCAAGAAAAGCTGATCGAAAAGCAGTGGGTCTACTTTCACCTGGCCGAACTGCGAACCGAGCTCACTATCCTACGCCAGTTCATCCATCACTGCACGGAACGCTTTGTGGCCGGTGAGGAAATCAGCAAAGAGATCTCCATGGCCAAACTCCAAGCGGGGCGACTGGTGCGCCGAGTGCTCGATACTTGCCTGCAGTTTCACGGCGGCATGGGTTACGCCGAAGAGTACCCCCTGGCCCGTCTCTATCGCGATGTCAGACTGCTCTCCATCGGTGCCGGCGCCGATGAAGTGATGTTGGAGATCATCGCTAAGATGGAAGGTTTCGGCCCAGCGTGATCCGCACACTGCTCGTTGCCAATCGCGGAGAAGTCGCCGGGAGAATCATCTCTACCTGCCGACGGCTCGGAATCCGAACAGTAGCCGTTTATTCTGAGGCCGACAGAGAAGCCGTCCATGTACGCTCAGCTGACGAGGCCTTTCTGCTCGGTCCAGCGCCCCCCAGTGAATCCTACTTGAGCATCGAGGCGATCTTGGAGGCGGCGAAAAGAAGTGGAGCAGAGGCCATCCATCCCGGCTACGGATTCTTGGCAGAGAACTCGGAGTTCGCTCAAAAGGCGGTCCGAGCGGGCCTGATTTTCGTAGGTCCAAGCCCTGGGGTGATTGCTCAGATGGGGTCGAAGGTCACCGCTCGCTCGCTCTGTGCCGAGGCCAATATTCCTACCATACCCGGCAGCCAAGCCTTAGACGATCAAGGTCTCGTCAAATGGGCAGGCGACCACGGATTTCCTGTGATGCTCAAAGCCTCAGCCGGTGGCGGTGGCAAGGGTATGCGCCGAATCAGCAACCTTGAAGACCTGGAACGCGCCCTCCCATCGGCCCGAAGGGAAGCCCAAAAAGCCTTTGGCTCCGATGAACTCTTTCTGGAAAAAGCCCTGGTCCAGGCACGCCACCTCGAGGTTCAGATCGTCGGAGATAGCCATGGTCATCACCTCCATCTGGGAGTCAGAGAGTGCTCTCTTCAACGGCGACAGCAAAAGATCATAGAAGAATGTCCGCCGCCCAACGTCTCGAGCCAGCTTCTCCAGGACCTGACCGACGCCGCACTTCGTCTGGCTCGGTCAGTGGGCTATTCAAGCCTGGGCACCGTCGAGTTTCTGATCGAAAACGACGACTTCTACTTCCTCGAAATGAACACTCGGCTTCAAGTTGAGCACCCCGTTACCGAAATGGTCACTGGCCTAGACCTGGTCGAGCTGCAACTCAAAATCGCTGAGGGAAGTGCCCTTGGAATGACCCAGGATGAGATTCTCTTTCGAGGCCACGCTGTGGAAGCACGGATCGCCTGCGAGGATCCTTACAACAACTTCATGCCTGCTACCGGCGTGGTCCTAGATTGGAAAACTTGCAGCGAGGTTCGCTATGATTCGTGCCTTGAGATTGGCTCGGTCATCACACCCTACTACGACTCCATGGTCGCCAAGGTTATCGCCCACTCACAGAGCCGAGAAAAACCCTTGAGACGGCTTGAGGACAGCCTTAGAAAGACAGTTCTTTTGGGGGTTCGGAGCAACATCGACTTCCTCGGCTTGCTTCTTCGCCATCCGAGCGTGACCTCAGGCCAACAACACACCGAATTGGTGGAGTCAGTCTCTCTTGAGAGCCCTTCCGTCAGTACGGAGGCTCTGCTCGCTGCTGCGGCCGCGCGGTGGCTCTCACTCACCGGTGGTCAAACTGGCTCGCTCTGCTCGTTGCCCATCCAGTTTGATTTTCAGAACCAACCGCCGGTAACCGTATCCGGTAGCCGCTACAGCATCGCCGATCGGAATTTTCGAATCGAGATCGTGCGCGGAGCGTTGATCATCGACGGACACCGCCTCCCGGTAGCGGTAGCGAACTCAGGTGAGGACTGGTGGATTCACACTCAGCAGGGCACAACGTCGCTCAAGAGCCTCCCTCGACTGGCTTCTTTTCAGGCCCAAAGCCAGAGCGACGGAACGCTCAAGGCTCCCATGCCCGGGACCATCGTTGAGGTCCTCGTGAAGGAGGGCGACCGAGTGACCGAAGCACAGCCCTTGCTCAAGATGGAGGCGATGAAGATGGAGCAAGCGCTCTGCGCGCCTAGAAACGGTACTGTTTCTAACCTTTCGGTTCAGGTCGGTGACCAAGTCGCCTCTGGAGTGACACTCCTTGTGGTCTCTGCAGCAGAGTTGTAAAACAGCACGGCGTAAGCCCAGCGGTCGCAGTTATGAATGCCCTGTTGCAAATGTTCTTCGCTCCCTAGGGAAGGTGAGGCGCCGAGCTAATCCTTGCTCCTATGCTCAACAGAACAACGAGACTGGCGGTCGCTCTGTGCCTCTTTGTCACCAGCGTGCACACGGGACTTAAAGAGGTGTTCCAAGGGGTCGGCCTGGACAATCTCCTCACCCTGAAACAGGGCCTAACACTACTGGGATTGGAATAGAGGCCTCGGCTCAGGTCGTGCCTTCAAGCAAAATCTGCCGGGTCGACATCTTCTAGGGTGTGCAGTTTCTTCTCTAGCGCGAGACGATTCACGATGTAGCGCTTGATCAAAATTCCGGTGTCGTGGTCGAGGGCTTGGAAGCGGAGCCCAGATTGAAACGATCGGTCAAACTTCTGAGCCGACCAGGCCACGTCGGCGTAGAAGGTCAGGGGGGGGATCTGGGCGTCGTCCAACTCGATTGTCATCTGGATATCGTGGGCGATCTCCAGCAAACCCGTTGTCACAACTCTTGCTCCTGTGAGAGAGACGTCCTCAGTCGTTCCGCTAAACCCCGGAAAGTGTTTCGAGGTCACACGCAAAACCTTTGGTAGTCGCGGATGCTCGCGGCGCTCGATGTTGAGTGAGTCGAGAACGATCTCCCGGTCCAAGAGCTTCAATCGATAGAGGTCGTTGGTGGGATCGTATGACTCCACCAAAACCGTCGCCAGGATCGTTCCCTGCGAAGTCTTCAGCTTCACCGACGTCGTTTCGAACTTGAGCACCTTTTTGCTGCGAACGGCCAAGAGCCCATCTTCGAACTCTACAAACTCCACATGGGGCGCTAAGGAAAGGGCCGTCTTAAGTTTCTTGAGCATCATTTTACCTTCTTGGCCGTAGCAGCCACTCTCGCTTAACTTGGGTACCGTTCGAGCTTCATTCAATCCGTCCTGGAGAGCCAGCGAGGAGCCCGTTTTCCCAGGAACGCAGCCAGCCCCTCTCGACCGTCCTCAGAAGCCCGAGCCGTGGAAATGAAGCGTGCTGCCACCTCGAGTTGCTCCTCTTCTGAAAGCTCAGAGACTTGTGCGATCAGCCTTTTTGAGGCGGCGTGAGCCTCACCCGAACCCAACAGCAGGTTTTGCACCACACCGTCAACAGCCGCATCGAGGTCCTCTCCGGCTTTGTGGACCAGTCCTATCCTGAGAGCCTCCTCGAAACCAAAACGCTCACCGGTCAAGAGCTTCTCCCGGGCCACAGAGTAACCCAGGCGCCTCAACACAAAAGGGCTTATGACTCCGGCCACCAAGCCGAGACGAACCTCGGTAAAGCCGAAGAGAGCTTTGGGTCCTGCGACTGCGATATCAGCACTGCAGACGAGCCCAGCCCCTCCCCCTAGAGCCGCCCCTTGCACCTTGGCCACAACAGGCTTTGGGCATTGGTCGATCACTCGAAACAACTCGCCCATTTCCCGGGCCGACCGAAGGTTCTCCTCTTGCCCAGCCTCCCCTTGACCTTTCATCCAGTCCAGGTCCGCACCGGCAGAAAAGGAACGTCCCTCACCCGCGAGTATCACAACTCGTACATCCGCCTCGCGAGCGACCGATTCAAAGCCCTGCCTCAACTCCCGAATGAGAGTTGGGTTGAAGGCATTGTGCTTATCCGGTCGGTTCATAACGATAGTGGCCACAGGCCCCTCGCGTTGAATTCTGATAGTTGACATAGCCGCTGTTTCAACTAGGAACATCAGATTCCCCGCGAATGCTCCTGTATGCAGATAGACCTCGCCTACACGGGCCCTATCTTGGGTGTCGAGCGTGCCGCCGACAAGGCCCTCGCTTCTGGATATACCGGCCTCTGGGCCTCAGAAACCAAGCACGACCCTTTCCTGACACTGGCGCTGGCCACTCGCGCATGCCCCCAACTGGAGATCGGGACGGGCGTCGCTGTAGCCCTGGCCCGAAGTCCCTATACGATAGCCCAAAGCGCCTGGGATCTCGCCGCTGTGAGCCAGGCTCAATTTCGCTTGGGAATCGGCAGCCAAGTCAAGGCTCATATAACCCGCAGGTTCTCTATGCCCTGGTCTCATCCGGTGGCCCAGATGAAAGACATGATAGCGGCTATCCGAGCCATCTGGCACAGTTTTGAAAGCGGGGAGAAACTCGACTATCGCGGCCCCTACTATCAGCACACTCTTCTCACCCCCAACTTTAACCCCGGGCCCACAGGACAAACCTCAATACCCATCGGACTCGCTGCGGTGGGTCCGAAGATGACCGAGCTGGCCGCGGAAGTGGCCAACTTCGTCATTCTCCACCCCTTCACTCACGTAGACTTCTTGGACTCCATAACGCGACCGGCCCTTCATCGAGGGCTACAGCGAGCCGACCGCAGCCGTCAGGACTTGGAGGTCGTGGGCAGTGTCTTCGCCTTCGCAGAAGGGGCCGAGGCGGCCCAATACGACGCCGTGATCCGCCAGAAAATTGCCTTCTATGGCTCCACCCCATCATACTTCAAGGTGTTTGAAACCCTCGGAAGAGAGGACCTCGGACCGAAGCTTCATGGACTCTCTAAGGAGGGGCGCTGGCTAGAGATGAGCGAGCTTATCGACGATCGGGTGCTAGACTCGTTTCGTATCAGAGCCCCTCAAGATCAGCTCTTTGATCAAGTCCGCAAACGCTTTTCTGGTCGCTACGACCGTGCCATACTAACGGTCCCCGGCCGCTGAATCACAGCCGACGTAGGGGTGGGATTGAACAGCCAGTCACAGGGAGTTAACTCTTTGTTCTGAGGAGAGAGTGCCAACGGTGGTCAAAGAACAAGAGTATGGAACGCCGACTCTTTTGCACCATCACCTTCACCTTCGGGATCCTCTGCCCGCGACTCTCCTTCACCACGGGAGTCCTGATGGCGGTGACTCTTATCCTCTACCTCCTTTGGCGAGAGAACCTTCGAACGCCAGTTTCTGTGGGCCTCATCACGGCATCC
>CAZVVF010000088.1:0-9856 GCA_964630575.1 uncultured Burkholderiales bacterium
TGACTCGGGGATTGACCCTGCCTTTAGTTCGGCGAGTCATTACCTTTGGGGCCCCGATCCCGTTCGACTTTTTGGAGAGTTGGCGCAAGGTTGCGCCCAATGCCGAGATCCATACGCCGTATGGTGCGACCGAAGCCCTACCCATTACCGACATCGAGTCGGAGGAGATCCTGGAGACCAAAAGAGCGAGAAATCACGAGGGAGCGGGGATGTGCGTGGGGCGCCCTTTGCCCCTCAACGAGGTTCGAGTGGTCAAGTTCTCCGAGCGTCCGAGCGCTATGGAGTCCCTGCCGGTTGGAACCGTGGGTGAGATCGGGGTGAGGGGACCGGTTGTTACGAGGAGCTATTTTCGAAAGCCGGAGGCCACTCGTGCCTCCAAGATCGAGACTCAAGAGGGGGTCTGGCACCTCATGGGAGATCTCGGCTACTTCGATGACCAAGGGCGGCTCTGGCTGGTGGGACGCAAGAGCCATTCCATCAAGGTCGGTGATCGCTACATGTACACGCTTCCGGGTGAGGCGCTCGTGCTGCCGCATCCCGAGGTGGAAAGGGCTGCCCTCGTAGAGGGCTCGACAGGCCCGGTGTTGGTAGTGGAGAGAAGCGCGGGTTCGCACTCGACAGAGAAGTGCTTGACCCGAGAATGTCTGAGCCTGGTCCATCAGACGCCTGAGTATCAGTGTGTCGAGAACTTGCTCTTTCACCCCGGCATGCCGGTGGACCCGAGGCACAATGCGAAGATTCATCGTGAGGAGCTCAGTCTTTGGGTCAAGAAGTCAGGTCTCTAAGGATACTCGTCACCGGCGGTCAGGGATTTCTGGGATACGCCCTTGTGAGAGCACTCGTCGCGGCTGGATTCGGTCAGGTTGCGGCCACGGCAAGGCGTGACGCTCCTGAATTGAGCGATCTTGGCGTCGAGGTTCTCAGGGTCGATCTCAGCGATTCGCGGCAAGCCTTCTCTGCGACCAAGGGCCGGGACCTGATCTTTCACACCGCAGCCAAAGCCGGTGTATGGGGCCCGTATTCTGAGTATCAAGCCATCAATGTAGAGGCCACGAAAGCTCTTCTCGATGGCGCTCTTAGCCACGGAACGCGATACTTCGTTCACACCAGTTCACCGTCCGTGACCTTTCAGGGGCATCCTTGCGAGAAGGAAACGGAAGCGGCCGATTACGGGGTGAACCCCCTGAACGCATACTGTCGCACGAAGATCGATTCGGAACGAGAGGTCCTCAAGAGTCGCTCAGAGCTAAAGACTCTCGCCCTGCGGCCTCACCTGATCTACGGTCCTGGTGATCCTCACCTTTTGCCTCGCGTCTTTGAGGCTTCCCAAAAGGGTCGCTTGGTTCGAGTGGGAGATGGTCTGAACATGGTGGACGTCACGCACATTCGTGATGCCGTGGCCGCTCAACTGTGTGTGCTGGACAAGCTCGATGTTCCGGAGATTTGGGGCCAGGCTTATTTCATCACGTCAGGTGAGCCGGTTCGCCTGTGGAGTTGGATCGCGCACCTCTTGCAGTGGAAGTCACTCCCTGCGGTCAGTCGCAGCCTATCGTTGAAAAAGGCTGTCATGCTGGGAAGGCTCTTAGAAAAGCTCTACAAGGGCTTGGGCAAGCGCGAGGAACCGCCTCTTACGGAGTTCTCTGCTCTGCAACTCGGGTGTAGTCACACTTACTCCATAGAAAAGGCGCGCCGACTTCTAGGTTACAACCCAGTGGTCCATCCCTATGCTCCATTCGAGGAACAGTTTGAGTGCTCGGGTGCAGACGATCGGGTCTCAACGGCAGGTTCTCGCGAACTGTAAGTTTGACGTCTCGCTCTCTTTTGAGAGGTTCGATTCTAGCCAGGCGCTCTGGGCCTAGCCGAGCGGCGGCCGACTGCTGTAAGTGGTCGCTTCGCTAAAGCCCGCATTGGCGTTAGGGGAGGAATAAGCCCCATTACTGGTCCCGTGGACTTGATTCACAGCTGTGTTGGAGGCCCCTCCGACAACGAGTTGTCCACTCGATGCTGTGGCGTTTGGCTGACCGGTTGACCAAGCTCCTAAGATCTCTGAGGCTTTGGCTTCTCCAGCCTTCTGATCAGTGGCCGTCTCTTTGGCTTCGGCGGTTGGGCTGAAGCCTTCGGTTGGATTCTGTGCGGCAACATTGTTCGGCGTTTCAGCTTTGGGGGGAGCTTGAACGTCACGCTGAGGAGCGACCCGGCCTGTTTGATTCAGCCGTGGTGTTCGTCCACCTATTGGATTTATGAAATCTGCACTCATGGGTATCTCCTTACTCTGAGCATAGGGGCAATAGGTGTCGCTTTCTACATGGGGTTTGTTAACAAGTTGTTACAGATGTTAACAAATGTGAACAGAGTGTTAATACCGTGTGCTAAACAGACGAGGTGCCTTCAAGACGCAGGAGGGCTCATGGAGGGATCGTAGAGGTCTACCGTGCGGAAAGTAATTACCATAGTTCTCGCTTCAGCAATCCTTATGATTGCCATTGCGGCCTTGATGGACCCCACGGTGCGCTACCCCTATTTCGGTGTGAAATTGAATCGGGATATTGCCGTTTTGGAGGGGTCCGATCCGATCACGGTTATGATCAGCGTGGAGACGGGCAAGGAACTCCTCTCGGAGGAGGCTTTGACCGAGGACCCCGCTATTCAGGATGAGTACACGTTGCTCATGATTCTTAGGGAAGACCTGAAAGCCCAGAGTGAGAGCGCTGATGTGACCTACGAGGTCGAGGAGATGGAGTCGGAGCAATGGGCTTGGAAAGAAGCTGAGCTCAACAAGCTGAAGGCGAGGACCCAGGTCTTTCCCAGCGATATAGCCCTGGCGCCAAGCTTGACCTATCCGAAAGAGTCGGTCATGGCCTCCACTGAGGTCTGGACTCCGCTCATAACCTCTTTTTGGCCCAAGCTACCGAAGGTCTTTCAGAAGGCGGGTAAGTCAACCTGGCAAGAGCAGGTCTCCTATGTTGAGAACAACCCGTTGACTGGAGAGCCAGTCAAGGTGAACTACAACCTGGTCTACAAGCTCGACAAGTTCGTGAACACCGATCGGGGAGTTCTCGTGAACCTGAGCGTTCTTGGAAGTATCGCCGAGGGGAGCGACGTGGACCCCGCCGTTGAGGTGAGAGGCACTTACAAGGGCTTCGTGCTGCTAGAGCCGGAAACGGGACGCGCCTACGGCGGGGAGTACCGCATAGAAGAAAGATTTCATGTGAAGCAGCCCGGACTTCCCGTGCTTCGGAAGACGACCTATCAGGGAGCGAAGTTTTGGCGACCGATGTTCTATAAGATGTCTCAGCAGAAGGTTAAAGGGACAGCCGGAGATGCCGGCTCATCACCTCCACCGTCTTCTGGGGGAGGAGATTCTCTATGACAGATGAGGTTGCGGAAGCGGATAGCTCACCAGCTAAAAGTTCCAATCCAGTTCGGCGTCTCTACGACTGGGTCGTAGGGTGGGCTGACACTCCTTATGGAGTGTGGGCACTTTTTTTGATAGCCCTGGTGGAGTCTTCGGTCTTTCCGATACCGCCTGACGTTCTGCTTTTGGCGCTGGCCTTTGGTGCCCCAAGAAAGAGCTTCCGCTTCGCGGCGGTTTGTGCCTTGGGTTCGATCCTGGGAGCTGTCCTGGGCTACTTTATCGGCTGGTTTCTCTACGATACGGTGGGTCTATGGGTCGTCAACACCTATGGTCTTGCGGAGAAGATGGAGCTGGTCAAGACTTATTATCAAGACAACGCTTTTATGGCGCTCTTGGCCGCAGGCTTCACTCCCATACCCTTTAAGGTCTTCACCATCGCCTCGGGAATGATGCAGATCCCACTCACCACACTGGTGCTCGCTTCGGCGATTTCACGGACCGCTCGGTTTATGCTAGTGGCGGCTTTCGTCTATTTCTTTGGGGCCAAAGCGAAGGTATATATCGATAAGTACTTCGATATCTTGACGATTCTTTTCACGGTCCTTCTCATCGGTGGCTTCGTGCTCTTGAAGTTCATGTAGCCATTCATGTCTCAACCTTAGGGTTGGGGCTTTGCTCCTAGACAAAAAAAGAACCCAGTCCACGGACTGGGTTCTTTTTGTTTCGGTCTGAGAAGGGCGACAAAACGCTTACTAGGGAGTGACACCCCGAGACTCTGCTCGCTCCTGTCGTTTTTGGAAATAGACGGCGAAACTGAGTATCGCGTCTCTATCCACCGGAGTGATATTCTCGAGTTGAACTTGAGAAATATGCTTCCGGCCATCGGCCGGATCCTTTTCGCTGCCCACTGCGCGAGCGTCAACCTCGATAGGGTTGGCGTTCGGAATCTCCAGAACCACCTTGATGTCGGTCTCTGGTGGGATCCCTAAGTTGGTCCTTAGATAGAGGCTGTGCGGTGTAACAGCGTGAGTAGAGGCCATCTGGGAATGGGCAGACAGCCGAGCTTGGAATTTGACCGGAATGTTGACCTCAACACGAAAATCATCGTCCCTTTTCGGTACTTCGTCATGCTCCACGGTGTTCTTCGATGGGGCTTCCACCTCGAACTCCATGTCGCGAGAGTCTTTGACGTTGCCACGATAGCTAAAAAAGGTGTCTTTAGACTCGTCGAAATAGGAAATGGTGACCGGAATACCTGGTGAGATATTCACACGGTTCATGTCGCTTCCAGGTGACGCCAGGGTCAACGATCGTTTGCTGACCTCTAGAATCTCCACGAAATGACTTTGAAACTCGCCGTCTAAATCTTCATACTCGATCTCAACGGTTTGGTGGGCCGCCGGTTTAAAACTCGGCTTTCCTCCCCCAAAAAAACCAAAAAGACCCATGAATCATCGCTCCTTTTCTCAGGGGCACGCCTTTCGAGTCGAATGAGGCGATCCCTTTTGCGTCAACTCTTTGAAGAGAGTCGACGCTTCTCGTGCGGAAAATTTCTAACAGACACTTTGAAAAGCAGATGATAACGACCTTCTAAAAGAGAAACTTCTTCCGAACCTGTTAGAAATGGGCATAGGAACAAGCCTCGGCACAGGTAAAGAGGTCGTCTATGCAAGACTGGACCCACCTCCAAGACATCGAAGGCACTCTCTCGGATCACCTCGCTCATCGACTGGTGGCGATCGCCGTGAGCGGAAGTATCGCTTGTGTCGAAATACACCGTGTGGCTCGGACCCTGGTTCGCCATGGAGCCAAGGTTCAGTTCTTTCTCACCCGCGCGGCTACGGAACTGGTTTCCCCAACGGCTTTGACTTGGTGCACAGGGAGGGAGCCCATCACCTCTCTGACCGGTCGTTGCGAACACCTGGAGTTCTTTGGAGAGCGGGGTTGTGCGGACTTACTCCTTTTGGCACCGGCCACGGCCAATACGGTGGCCAAGGTGGCCATGGGGCTCGATGACAACGTGGTCACCACCTGTGTGACCACCGCCCTAGGAACCGGAATTCCGGTGCTCTGCGCGCCTGGAATGCACGAGCCGATGATGAAAAATCCCGCCGTGCGGGCAAATTTTCAACGCCTCAGGGACTTTGGCGTGGAGGTTCTGGAGTCTCGTTTGTCTGAGGGCAAGCAAAAGATGATGGATAGCAAGGAGATCGCGGCTCGCGTTTTGCGCCGACTGGGACCTGGAGACCTGAACGGTAAGAAGGTCTTGATCACCGGCGGACCGACACGGGAATTTTTGGACCCCGCTCGGTGTATCACGAATCCCTCCTCTGGCCTCACGGCCTGCTTGTTGGCTGAAGAGGCCTATCGGCGGGGAGGGGAGGTCACGCTTGTCTATGGGCCGGGCAAGTTCGAGCCGGCGCCTTGGATAAGAGTCGAGCGGGTGGTCTCTTGCGCTGAGATGAGCCGGGCCGTGGAAGCTCTCTGTCGGGAGCTTTGTCCTGATTTCTGTGTTGCCACAGCAGCCGTTTCCGATTTTCGCCCGCTTTCGTTTGAGCCGCAAAAGCGCCCAACCTCAGAGGGTGGCTTCGCCTTGCAATTGGAGCCCACACCTAAAGTGTTGAGCCTTTTGAGAAGCGGCGCCCCGGGAGCGACGGTGGTGGCCTTCAAGGCCGGGTCCTGCGACCGGGACGAGGAACTCCTGGAGTTGATGAACCCTTACCTGGATTCGGCACGAGCGGATCTTGTGGTGGGGAACTCTGTGACCCAGCCTGGGATGGGGTTCGACTCTCTGAGCAATCGCTATCTCGTCGCGCGAAAGGACCAGCCTCTGGTTCGTTTGGGACCGGCGCTCAAGTCTGAACTGGCCGCACCTCTCTGGGATGAAATTCTGTCGTTCAAAACTTATTAAGAATTCGGCAAAGAAGTTTTAAGAAGTTCGTCACGTTTTGGCTCGGACTCGTTCGGCACAATGGAAGGACCAGTCCACGACTTTGGGATTGAGACCACTTCCATTAGGAGTTGCCATGCCTTCAGACCTCTTCACTCACTACCTCAACGCTCGGGATTCGCGCCCCTTGAGCAAGAGCCGGTTGGCGGTTCTCTCGGCGCTGTCCGAATTCCGCCAAGAACACGGCTACAGCCCCACCGTGCGAGAGATCGCTGAGAATCTTCAGTTTCGTTCACACGCTTCGGTCCACGCTCATCTGGACGCTCTGAGCATGGCTGGCTTGTTGACGCGACGACCGCGCTCGGCCCGGTCGTGGCTTGTGACCGAACGGGGACAGCAAGAGCTGGCATCGGCCTGCTAAGGGGTGCGCTTCCAGACGTGCGGGTCCAAGCCCGGCTTGGAGACGAGTTCGAACTCGTCTAGCCCCTCTAGACACTTGGAGTAGTCGGCTCCATCGATATCGACGTAGGGAGGTTCGAGAAACTGATCAAAAACGATGACGCGTTCGTAGCTCGTGTTCTGGCAATAGCTCTGAATCTGGCTATAGAAGCGTGCGGGTTGGTTGTCATAGTCTCCCCGAGCCAAAGAAAAGTAGGGGACGATGTGCTTGCGATCCACATAGTAGGCCATCCGAGGGGGCAAGCCGATGATAAGGTCTTGGTCGCTGGTGAGCTCTCTGATCTGCAGGGCGAGCTTGACGTCGTTGTCATTTTGAACAGACCAGGATTCTTTGATCACGATTCTGGAGTCGATGACGAAAGCCACCAGGAACAGAGCCACAAGCCCGTAGTGTAGGGGTGGCTTGGACCATTTGCAGCGTACCAAGAGGTAGGCGGCTTGAAGACAGAGAGCCGGACCGAAGAACTGAGCGAAGTAATCGTGACCTTCGTGCCACCTAGGACAGGCGAGAAGTTGGAGACAGGGCAGGAGCCAGACCCCCCACCAGGCCACGGAGCCACGGTCTCGGCGCTTTTTCTGGGACACGAGCCCAACCGTCGCGGCCACGACTAGCAGCAGTGTGTATCCGTTGTTGAGCTTCTTTAGCACGTCCAGCCAGAAGGCTGTTTTGACCCAGTGACACCAGGGTGGTGAATTGCGTCCGACGCCTAAGGTGAGGGTGTCGTAGAGAAAGCCCTGTCGCCACAGCACCAACAGGAACAGGCCGGTCACTAAGACAGGAATGGCTGTGAGCAGCAGGTATCGAGCGGCCTGCATTCGGTCTTTTCTCCAAGTCAACACAGCAGCCAAGAGAAAGAACGGACAGAACAGCAGGCCGTAGATGTCGGCTGCCTGAGCTAGGGTCAGTAGGGCTGCTGTGGCGAGGAAGTCTCTCGAGCGTTGATGCTTGTACCAGCGGTCCAGAAAATAGAGGACACCGAGCAGAAGCAGAAGACAGACTTGCTCCATTCCGTAAACCCGTCCGAGATCGACCGAGAGGGGGGAAAGGGCGAAGAGAAAAGCCGCGACGAGTCCCGTTCGCGAGGACCAAATTTGCCGGCCGAGGGCGTAGACGGCGACCGTTGTTCCCAGTGACACCGATAGGGCGAGGCTTCGGAAGGCGAGTTCGCTCGTTCCAACGATCTTGCACCAGAGCCCCAGCAACAGGGATGCCAGCCAAGGGTGGTTGGTGTAGACGACCGGTCCGGTCTCGAGCATGGAAAAGATCGGTACCGAACCGTGAATGAGTCCAAGTCGCTCGTAGTTGCGCGCCAAAACGAGAAAGAGGGACTGTCCCCATTCGTTGTGGTGTATGAAAGGCAAGCTCATGCCGGGCGCGCGCAAGGCTGCCCCTGCAGCGAGGATTCCCACGAGGACCAGCAGGTGGAGCCCCTCATTCCCTCGGTCTTTTCCTGAGATAGGCTTGTCTGGAAAATTAGAGGTCATGCAATCTCTGGGAAATTTCCCAGACTCGCTGTGGAACTCCTCCTCTGGGTCGAGTCTGGCAGGGAGCTAACCAGGAGAAGAAAAGACGATTGCGGAATGCCTGTGCGGGCGTCGATTGGGGTCCTAGGGGTGAGGGTTATGGAACGACCAAAGTATTTAGAGTATCGGCATCGGCGGGACCAGATTACCCGCTTCAATGTCAAACGGACGCTGATCGTGACTCTCGAGCGACCAGCACTGGCGTTGCTTCGATTGGTTGGCAAGAAGACGTCGGCTAAGCGCGAGACTTGGGATGAAGAGTGGAGCCTCGAGTTGCGTACCAGCGACGTGAGACCCGACTACAGCGCCCAGGTCAAGGTGCAAGTTCTCGCCGCGCGCAAGCTCGTCAAGGGCGACGAGGTCCCCTTCGAGTCCGGGGCTGACCCGACGACCGAGTTTTTGAACGAGACCGTCGACCAGTTTGGTTGCCTGCGCGATCTTCACGGAACTCTCGCCACGCCTCATTTGCTCGTTTTCCCAGACGAGCCTCAGAGGACTGGTGGCGAGTGGGAGAGGTCTCGCAACGAGATACTACCCGTTTCGGCTCCCGATGGTCGCACGACGGGATTTGAGCCCATGTCGGTGCTCTATCGCGGTCGGCTCGATGGCTTTGGGGAAGAGGGCGGCGTGGACTACGCCGATATCGCTATCAGCGCAGCGGGTCGCCGCGGCGAGGAGTCCGATCCGGTTTGGCAGCAGTATACGGTCGCTGGCACTGTCCGGTTTGCCATACGCGACGGTCATATCTTGTCGGCGACTGTGGTCCGAAGCATGGCCACTCACTTGGAGAAGCACCTCCTCACGACCACCGCACAAGAGGAGTTCGCCTACGAATCCGAAGGTACGGAGCAAACGGTCGGCGGGATGCGCCTGTAGGGGCGCTCAGGCCTCTTCAGAGCGCAGAAGCAGAAGCTCTCGGTCGATGAGAGAGTTCAGTCCACCCAGTCTGTCCGGCTCACAGTAGGGATTGTGGCGGTCTTCTTCCCACTGATCACCGTCCAGGAGGAATTTGTAGGCTCTCTTGTCGCCGTCGGAAAGAGGAAGGTCTAGGGTGTAGGTCCAGATACCGTCTTCCTCTGCCTTCATGGGTTCGGATATCCAGTTTGTGAAGTCTCCGGCGATCTCGACTTTCTTGGACTCGGGGTGATAAACGCGGAACACGAGTTTGTCGTCTCGTCTCTCGGGGCCCAGGGAGTATTTCAGAATGGGATGTGAGGGGTCGCTGACCACCTTGAACGCATCGGCGGCTCGCAGAATACCCCGTCCCTGACGTTCGCGGCTGGCGTTGGGCAAGCGGCGACTCGTTTGCAGGAGAATTCTTCTGATCTCTGCTGGTCCGAGTTTGGGGTTGAGTTCCAGCAGTTGGGCTATCGTTCCGCTCACCATGGGAGCCGCCACCGATGTGCCGTCGGCGTGCTCGTAGTAGGTCCCAACAATCTTGTGACCGGCAGCCTGACCCAGAAGCTCGTTGCTTCGGTCTTCAGGGCTGCTTTCGAGGTAATCTTTGGGCAGTTGAGCATCAGCGATCACATCCGGTTCTTCGCAGGTCGGATCGGCCAACAGTTTGCAGACCGCTGCCGCTCGTTTCTGTTGAGGCGTTCCCGGTAGGATCGGCGAGGCAACGAGGG
>CAZVVF010000089.1:0-9776 GCA_964630575.1 uncultured Burkholderiales bacterium
GCTCTTTCAGGAGTATGAGCCGAGTCGAGGGTACGACACCATCATCGCAGGCGACATGCTTCGCTACTTGGAGTCCCCCGTAGATTTCTTGAGTCGCTGTACAAACTGGTTGAATCCAGGTGGGCGTCTCGTGGTAACGGTTCCCAACAGTCGTTCCCTGCATCGGCGAGTGGGAGCCTTTATGAACCTGGAGGCAAACCCAACCGAAGCCAACAAGAGAGACTTGGAAGTGGGCAATCGAAGGAGCTACGACCGCTATGAGTTGCGGAGTCAACTCATGCAGGCGGGGTTGGATGTCCTGGAGGTGAGGGGTTGTTTCTTGAAGCCGCTCTCTAGCTCACAGATGGCTGACTGGGACGACTGCACGCTGAGAGCTTTCAATGCTCTGGGTGAAGAGCTGGAAGATTATTGTTGGTTTCTCTATGCCGTGAGCAAAGTTAAGGACGAGGTGTAGCCGTTGAGTTCTCGCGACGAATTGCGATTTTTGTTGGAGGATCTGGGCGTCTATCCGGGCTCTTTGGTCTATCTTCACACTTCCTTTCGCAGAGTTTCCTACATCGATTTAGGGCCGACGGACTTTATCGAGGGTCTTCTCGAGCACATCGGGAGCGAGGGGACTCTGGTGATGCCATGCTTTAGTTGGCATCTGGACAAGCAGAATCGACCCTGGGTAGGCTACCGGATGTATTTTGAGACTCGGCCCGAGTTCGATGTGGTCAACACGGCTGCCAATATCGGTGTGATCCCCGAGACTTTTCGCAACCTCCCCCAAGCCAAGAGGAGCCTGAACTACTGGTGGTCTGTGGCCTCGGTGGGTCCCCTGACCGATATCCTCACAGGGGGCCAGCACTTGGTTGAGCATCCCTACGGTCCCGGTTCAACCTTTGAGCTCCTGCGTGAGCACGACGTTATCATCTTGGGTTTGGGGGTGACTCTCAACACAACAAGTCTCGCTTTTGTGCCAGACTATCACCTCGGCAACCACAGTGTTCTCACCGAAGACCTGCAGAGCGGCGTTGTGATCGATGAGGTCGGCCAGCGGCACGAAACAAAGTCCTACTGGGTGCTGCCGAATGCCGTTCAGCAGGTCAAACCGGAAGTCGTTTTTCAGCGTTCCGAGCGTCTTCGTTCCGACTTGAGAAGAGTGGATCGAAACAAAACGGTTCAGTTCGCTTATCACTACCGAGTCTACCACGAAGAGGCGATGAGACTCGGCCGTGAAGCCCGCGAGAAGGGGATGCCCCATCCCTGGTTGGAGGAGTACCGCCCGTCATGAATCACAAACCTGCTGTAGAGTTGGATAAAGAGGAGATTCAGCCCTCGCGCCGTTTTCCGGTCGTGGCCTTTCGCAATTCGGACTGCAAGCTCTACGACGCTCTGGAGAGTCTCGTTCCGGAATACATAGAGTGGCTGATCGAACTGGTTCGGATCCCCTCTGTCACCGGTCACGAGCAAAAGGCTCAAGCCTTTGTCAAGGCCAAGATGAAGGACCTGGGAATCCTCCACGGGGAAGCTTACTGCGACAACGGAAAGCCTTACCATCAGACCAACCGAGACTACACGGACCGCCCCAGCTTGATCGGCGCGGTTCCCGGCACGGGGCGAGCAAACTTCATTCTCAACGCCCACGTTGACACCGCGCCGGTCGAGAATGAAAACACCTGGACCTATCCTCCCTTTGCGGGGATTGTGGAGGACAACAAGCTGTACGGTCGGGGAGCTCTCGACGACAAGGCCGGGGTGGCCATGATGCTGATGTTGGCAGAGGCCTTTTTGCGCAGCGGTATCAAGCTGCCAGGGGACCTCTATGTGCAGTCGGTGATCGAGGACGAGGATTCCGGAAACGGTACGCTCAGTTGCACTCAGGCTGGCTATTTTGCCGAAGGGGCCATCATTCTAGACGGAACCTGGCCGTGGGATATGGTGGACTCTCACTTGGGCCAGATGTGGCTCGAGCTCGTGGTCCACGGCAAGCCTGCGCCGGCCTGTAGCCAAGCCAGTGCGACCAATCCCATTCACGTCGCGCTGGAAGTCATCAAGGTGATGGAGGCGACCCTAGAGTCGTGGAACGAGAAGCAACCAGAGTGGCTTGGGTTGGAAAAGCCGTACTGGATGAACGTGGGACAGATCAACTCCGGTTGTTGGCCAGGGTCTGTGCCCGAGTCGTGCGTTCTCGGTATTCAACTGGGATTTCCGCCACCGGGCGAACCGGAGGCGATCCGCTTTCAACTTCTGAGGACGGTCAAGGAGCTCGAACTCACTTTCCCCGATGCCTCGATCGAACATCGCATGCGAGAGTTGTGCGTTGCACCCTTCTGGAATCCCGAGAATCGAGTGACTCGCGCTCTGCGACGCACGATCAGTCAAAGGCCCCAGATCTGTAGCCAGAGTCCCAGGGGAGTGAACCTGGTGACCTCGCGCGGGCACTGTGACCTTCGCCATCTTCGGCGCTCGGATGGGACTCCCGCTCCGGCTTGTTTGTACGGGCCTGGTGGTGGAAAGAACCCCCACTCGCGGGATGAGTATTATCACCTCGACCACTTTTTGCCAGTCGCTCACACGGTGGCAAACTCGGTGCTCGAGTTCTACCGCTTACCCTGAACTCAGAGGAGTTCTTCTGACCGCCGGTGCTAGTGTTCGGTGGGTTCTTGGGGATACCACTCGGAGGCGACCAGACGTCTGATCTGTCCTCGATCTCCTTGGTAGGGGAGCCGTTCTCTGATCACCCAGTTGAACCACAGAGCGACAATGTCGGAGACCGACTTGAGGATGGAGCCAGGGCGCGTTCCTTTGGCTTCTCCCTTCTGCCGAGGGCAGAATCCAATGGGCACTTCAATGATCGAGGCGCCTCGCCAATAGGCTTTCATCAAGAGTTCAGGGTTGGCAAAGGAGCTTCGCGCTTCCATTCCCAGGCTCTTGACGAGTTTGGTGGGGTAGAAGACCACGTTTTGGTAGTCCGACATAGGAAAATTAAAGAGAAATCTCACGATGCTGTAGTTGGCCAGTGAGACCAGAGCTTTGCTGAGGGTGTCCGAGCGCGAGGGAAGGTGCTTGAGAAAGGCCCAGGCCTTCTGCAGGGGACCGTTTGCCTCAACGGGGCCGAGACGGACGCCGGCCACCACATCGTAGCCGCCCAGAAGTTCCAGAAACTGGCGAAATCTTGAGATGTCGTAAGACCAATCGACGGTTTGCCACACGAAGTAGTCCTTTTGCGCTGCGGCCATGGCCGAAGCCAGGGCTTCTCCTATCCCTCGGTTCTGTGGGTGTGTGATAACCCGCAAGTGAGGGTATTTGGCTGCGGCCTCGGCCAGGATCTCCGGAGTGCGGTCACTGGAGCCGTCGTCCACCACGATCAGTTCATAGTCTTCAACGCTCGATTCTAGAAGCGCCATCATCCGATCGACGAAGCCACCAATGAGCTCTTCCTCGTTGAATCCCCAACTGACCACTGAAAGACTGGAGCCAAAGAGTGGGAGGTCGTGGCGCTGAGCGTCTGAGGTTGTGACCGAGCCAATCTCTTTGACAGGGACCCAGGCGGAAGGCTTCATCTGGCGTTGGGGTTCAGAATCGGTAGAAACGATGACAGACACAGTGATTTCCTAACTGGCCTCCAGAGTCAGGAAACCGAGCGCTGCCGTTCGATGTTGCCACGGAGCATCCTTCCACAGCCGTGGCGGGAGCCTAGGGCTGGGGGGATTCCATCTGAATGGGGACTTCCCGTCCGCTTCGGTCTATGAGGAAGAGGTCGGAGCGTAGATTTTCTCCCGTCTCAAAGCGGAAGTCTTCGGTCACCGACTCGAGGGTCACAGACTCCTCTCCAGACCACAGACCAACGGCCTCAAAGCCGAACGGTTGATTGTAGCGCTGAACGTCGGTCCTAAAGAGGCGCAGTCCGATCTTGAGCGGAGGGACGAGGTACGGTGAGACCGGATCGAAGATGAGTGATCGCCCATCAAACTGCTTGACCTTGGCTTGCTCGGCCTCAGCGCTCCAGTCGAAGGTGATATCTATCTCCTTTTGGCTTATGGGCTTTTGGTTCACGGTGACTTGGAGTTGATACTCGCCCTGAACCAGTGGTGCCACCAGATAGTGAGTGTAAGGGTTTTGCTTGGGTTGGCAACGGATCTGCAACGATTCAAGAGGGCCGTTGGGGTCGGTGCCTGCCTTGGGGACCCAGCGCAGGCCGAGGTCGAAAGCTTCCGATGGAGTGGAGGAGAGCGTGATCTTTGCGGGTAGGGCGATCTCCGATCTCAGTTCACGGTCGGCGGGACGCTCGATGTCGATGAGGGTGATGTCTTCGGCGGCATCGTCTCGAATGGGCTCCAGGGAGCCGTTGTAGCGCCACAGGCTCACCTTTCCGATCTGCTCCACCGGTTCTAGTGTCTCGCTCTGAGCGAGTTTGGCTGCCCGATCGGGCTGGCTTACGAAGATCCAACGGCTGTGCAGAAAGGGCAGAACCCGTTCGTCGCCGGTTTGCCAGAACGTGTTCCAGGCCGGGGTGCGGAAAAAAGGCGTGATACCATCGGGCATCCAGGGCGGAGTGGAGAGGTGTCCAACCGAGCGTAGCCCCGCTAGTCCGGCAACGGTCGACTCTTGGAAGAGATCCCAGTGCTTTCTGGGGTCGAGGTCCACGAACATTCGGTCAGTGGGATGGGAGAGTTCGCGCAGTCGCAGGGAGGCGTCGATCAGGTCTTGGTCCAGACGCAGGTCGGCAGACTTGAGCAGCCACTGGCGAGGGCTGGGGTACCAAGGTTTGAGGGCCAGAAACTGTTGCTCGGCCGGCATCTTCTGAATGTCGATGATGGTTCGATTCACCTTGCGCTCTCCACCCAGAGTCACCAGTAAGGCGAGCACCACCAAAAGAACCTTGAGGGCAGGGTTTTTCTTCTGCCACAAGAGTGCCATCACCGCGGCCAAAGCCCCGGCGAATCCGAAACCAGCGGCAAATTCCCAGCGGAAGTACTCCTTTTCGTGGAGGGCTCCAAAGTTCACCAGACCCGGCACCAGAAAGGAAACCAGACCGAAGACCCACAGGACTTGGCCCTCTGAAAATTTCTGTCGGAGCAACCACAGGCCTGAGGGGAGTCCGAGGTAGAGGGCCAGCCAGTGCATGAGTAAGACGGTTGGGCCGAAAATAAAGGCGTAGTGATAATCTTGACGCGCTTCCATGCCTCCGGCTTTGCTGCTGGGGCGCAAGCTCTCGAAGGCTTTGCCTTGATAGACGTAAGAGATGCGGCGATAGCTCTCTGGGCCCACCAGGATCTGCAGGAACTCCTGTTTCGGGAAAGCCATCTGGACTCTTTGGGACTGATAGTTTGCAGCCTGATCCTGGCTGACCTGGCTCAGTCCTGTGGCACGAAGGGCGAGGTCTTGTATGGGCCCGCCCAAGAAGGCCGTGAGGAGAATAGACGCGGCACTCACGACCAAGGGCCTGGCCCAGGCTTTGGGGTGGAGAGGCTTTTGGCCTCGCCGCCACAGCAGTGGACCGGTCCACAGGGTGATGAGGAAGAGCAAGAGGTGAGTCTCGTAGATGATCCCGTAAACGCCGAGGGCGAAGCAGAGGAAGATGTCTGGGACCCGCGATTCGGTCTGGCTGGTCTCGATCGCCACGAAGACCATCAGCAAACAGTATACCAGGAGGTTGTTGTTGTCGTAGGTGTCCACAAGGCCCACTCGGCTGCCCACGCTGATGCCGAAGAACAGAAAGCAGCTCATGAGAAATCCGCCGGCTACTCGGCCGCTGCGGTGTCCCAATCCAAAGGCCAAAAAGAAGGCGCTGGTGAGGAGAATATGGTTGAAATTCCAGAGCGAACTGATGAGGGCTTCACCGCCACCGCTCAGCCAGCCCAAGATGGCGACGAGATAGTCGCGGCCGAAGTGACCGTGCAGGGTGAGGTCGGTGAAGAACGGATTCGGCGGAGGGAACTCACCACGATTGAGCAGGGAGATGAGAGGGAAGTGGACCCAGTAGTCATCCTCGGGCCCGATGACTTCGCGGGTGTGCATCACGAAGTTAGCAGCCAGCAGGAGCAGGCCAAAGCAGGGCCATTGAATCGGGGAGAGTCCGAACTTTGCCAGTGGCCGCAGCGGACGGCCTTTGAGCCAGAAGAGCCCAGTGGCCACGATGAGCAGTCCTGTGCCCAGGTACCAGCCTGCGGGATGGCCCAGGAGGCGAGCGAGCGGAAACAGGATTCCCAAAAGACAGACCAAGGCGGTGGGTACGGCCGAGCCCAGAACAAGCCATGGGTTATCCGTAGGTAGGACTCGTCGAACGAGAAAGTACCCGAGAACCCCCATCCAGACCCAAATGATCGCCTGTATTGCCGAAAGTCCCATGTTGGCCGTGCGCTTTCTGGTTGAAATTTGAGAGACCTCCTGGGAGGGGCGCGCCTGGAATAACAGGGTGGTGGGCAAAGTTTACACCGCGTACGCAAGACTATCGCTCAAAGAGAACGTATCGAGTTCTCATGAAGTCCACCACACGCTTTGCTATCCCGCCCTTGTTCCGTTGCTGCCTAGCGCTTTTTTTCTTGCTAGGCGTACAGGGCTGTTCTGAGTCTTTCACCCTCGTTGCAGGCGGGGGCTCGGAACCTGCTCCGCTGGAGAGCCTGGAGGTTGGCGCTGCTGGGAAATATCGAATAGCCTCATGGAATGTGAGGAACCTCTTTGACCCAGTGGATGATTCCTATGGCGATGAGGTTCTGCAGAACTCAGAATACGAAGAGAAGCTCCAGGCTTTGGTCGCTGTCATGGAGCAGGTCGATGCAGACTTTTGGGGGCTTCAGGAAGTGGAGAACCTAGCTTGTCTCGAGGACCTCAATGAGCGCCTCTCGCATCCCTACCCCCTGCTGGGGCTGATAGAGGGCAACGACCACTCTCGGGGGATCGACGTTGCCTTTCTGAGTCGCCTACCGGTGTCCGAGGTGGTCTCCCACCGCGAGCGCGACCTGCCCGATCACCCAGAGGTTTCCAAAAACTACTCGTTTTCCCGCGACTGCTTGGAGGTCCGTCTCGAATCGCGCCCCCCCGTGACGCTCTTGGTCAATCATCTCAAGAGTTCTATGGGAAATGCCAAGCGGTCGGCGGCTAAGCGTCGTGTCCAGGCCGAAGCTATCGCGGAGATCGTCAGTGAGGTCGACCAACCGCCTCAGCGGGTCGTGGTTGTGCTCGGAGACTTCAACGACCGTCCTGATAGTTGGTCCTTGGAACCTCTGTTCGAGAAGTTGGAGGACCCTTTTGCCTCGCTCGGGGCCAAGCAGCGGATCACTCATCGCTATCGAGGGGGAGGCGGAGCCCTCGACCATATTCTGACCGACGGCGAGGGGAACTCCGTGGTGAGCGATGCCAGAGTCTGGAAGGGTATCGCCAAGAAGACGAGCGACCACGACCCCGTCAGCGTTGAACTCACGCTGTCGCTGCCGGTGGTCGCGCCCTCTGAACGAACCTGGACGGAGTAGGGCCCGAGCGAGGCGAGGCTGCTGGGGGTGAGTATAATTAGGTTTGCCTAACTTTTATTTCAGGCAAGCCTTGACAAGTGGCTTTGATAAGCCTAACGTCCCCTTTGTGAATCAGCTTCTAGTGAAACTTCATCGCTGGCTAGGCCTGGGTTGCGGGATCGTGATGTTCCTGGTCTGTGCTAGTGGTGCCATACTGTCGTTCGAGGATGAGATCACAGGAGTTCTCAATCGAAAACTCATTGTTGAGTCGGACGCGGCTGTCTCTGTCGACGATTTCCATGCGGCAGCTCAGGGGCAACTCTCATCAGGAGAATGGGTCGCTCGAATCTATCTTCCGCTCGGAAGAGTGAAGGTTCAGGGAGCAGATGGAGCGAGGTTCCTTTATTTTCATCCTGCTGATGCCCGATTTCTAGGGACCGGCAGCGAGCTGATGTCCTGGGTTATCAAGTTTCACCGCAACCTTCTGCTCTCAAAGCCGGGACGCTGGATCACTCTGGTTTCAGCCTGTGTCGTGATAGTTTTGCTTTTTTCTGGTCTCAAGCTTTGGTGGCCGAACAAGCTCAAGACGCTGCCCAGGCGTTTGAGCATCAAGGCTGATGGCTCCCGAGCTCGGTTCTTTTTTGATCTCCACAGAGTGGCTGGGGCCTACCTGTTCTTGCCGCTCTTGTTGATATCCCTAACCGGTCTGAACTATTCGATAGTGAGCGATACCTATCGCCATCTGATAAAGAGTCTGGCTCAGTCTCCTCCCATTCCGTCGGTGGAGCCTTTGCCGGAGCTGGGGCCTGAGCGGTTGAGCCTGGACGAAGCTCTGAAAAGAGCCCGCCTGGTATTTCCAGAGGCGGTGGCGACCTCTGTGGATTTCACGAAGGATAAGGACGGGCCGCTGAAGATCCGATTTCGGCACCCAACCCAGCCGGGTGAATTCGGTCAGAGCAATGTGGTTCTGAACCCCGAAACGGGGAGGGTTCTCAGGGCTCTCAACGCCATGGAACTCTCATGGGGGCAGCAATGGATCTACGTTTGGGCTCTGCCTCTTCATCGCGGACGCGCCTTCGGCTTGGCTCATCAACTGGTTTGGCTTGCGGTCGCGATCGCTGGTGCCAGCCTCCCTCTGAGCGGTTTCTATCTTTGGTATTCGAGAAGGAAGAGGACGAGCCTTGAGCGTTCCTAGAGTCGGAATAGTGGGGTCCGGAAACAGTGCTTCCGCCTTGGCATGCCATTTGGGCAGCCAGGACTATCTGCCCGTTATGTTTGTTCGCAACCCACAAAAAGCAAGGGCTCTGCGCGAATCTGGGGTCATGACAGCGACCGGTCAGCTGGAGGGGGAGTTCCCGATTATGGTGACCGATTCTCCCCAGGAGATGTGCCAGAATTGCCATCTTATCTTTCTGGCCACCACGGCCAATGACTACATCGATGTGGCCGCAACGTTCTTGCCCTATCTGACCTCTCAGCACACCTTCGTATTGTTTTCGAGCAAGTTGGCAGGCAGTCTTGCCGTGAGTCATTTTCTCGAGACCAACGGGGTCCATGGGGTTGATGTCTTGGAGACCGATTCTCTCTTTGCCAGTCGAGTCCAGTCGCTCGGTCACGTCTGGATCCGGGGAATTAAGAAATGGACGCTCTATTCCGGGAAGTGTCAGACCATGACCAAACGCTATGAAGGCGTGCTCGAATCGTTTTTTCCAGGACTGGAGCCCGCTCAGAATCTGATTCAGAGAGGGTTGACCGATTTTGGAGCACTGGCCCATCCTTTGACACTCTTGATCAACATGAACGAGATTGATCGAAAGCGCTCCTTTCTCTTTTACTACGAAGGTTATACAGAAAAATCGGTGGCTCTCTTGGAGCAGATCGAGGCGGAGTTCGGTCTCGTGGCAAGGGCCTACGATACCAGTCTCATTCCCGCCCAGGAGTGGCTCCACCGCTACTATGGCTGCGACGGAAGTTCGCTGTTGCAGGCTATGCGCACGGTTCCCAACTATCGTTACAGCCAGTCTCCCGATGGGGTCCATCATCGCTACATCCTCGAAGACGTTCCCTGTACCCTCATTCCGGTTCAGCAACTCGCGCGAAAAGCAGGATTGAAGACTCCGATGGTTGATGCTGTTATTACCATCGCGTCGATCTTGCTCAATCAGGACTTTCAAACCCAGGGACGCACTCTTGAGCGTCTGGGTTGGTCAGACCGTTCCCACGCCGAGATACGAAAAGCTCTCACCCAATGAAGAAACACCGCAAGGAGTTTGTCGAACAAGCTCTCCCCAATATTTTTTCCAACCTCAGCGCCCCTCTCGCCGGACTGATCGATACGGC
>CAZVVF010000090.1:0-9773 GCA_964630575.1 uncultured Burkholderiales bacterium
AGTTCGGCCAGCCTCACGAGCAGCGACGGAAGACCCAGTAGCACCGTGGGCTGGAACATCTGGAGGTAGCCCAGGATGGAACTGGCGTCCACGTTTCCTGCGATGGGGAGTTTGACACAACCGAGCTTTTCTAGGGCCTCGCTGGCCGCCAAGAAACTCGTCCACAGGTTGCCAGCCATGAAAAGGTTAGCCACGGTGTCACCCTTGGTCACACCGGCCTTTTGGTAGATCGCGGCCAAGATATCGGTGACATCCTCCCACTCTTCGAGGGAGAAAAAGCTGAACTTGGGGGCACCCGTTGAGCCACCGGAGGCAAAGATGTAAGCCCCTTCTAGAGGGCCCGTCAGCAGGTCGGTGCCGGCAGGCGGGGTGTTTTGACGGAGCGTCTCGGCGTCGAGGCGGGGAAATTTCTGCATGTCCACCGCTCTCTCGAGCGCGATATCAGGGAGAACCTTCGCGTAGTATGGACTACGCCCTCGGGCGATATCCAAGAGGCTCTTGAGTTTTCGAGTCTTGGAAGGAGGTGCCGGCTTGAGGTTTCTCTCGGCATCGAATCTCCGAGGCAGTGACTCGATCACGGACCAACGGACGAGTTGCTGAAGCTGAAAATTCCCATCGTGTGGACTCCCGTGGTTCGGCCTCCACATTTCTCCCCACTCCGTGATGCGGTTGACGCCGAGATCGGTGAGGGCCAACCCGGTCCGTCGAAAGTCTCGCGGTTGCCCGGCCAAGCCTACCGACTGAAGGGTTCTGCGCAACGGCTTGAGCCAATCCAACAGAACGGAGAGTTTGGGGTACGGCACGATCACGAGCGTGCGGTTCAATCCACTGCCGCGATGGTCCCGCCAGCGCCGCACGTGGACCGACCAAGCCAGGTCTGGTCCAGCCACAACCTGGGCCTTTCCCTTGAGGGCCAAGAAACGACTGAGTTCGAACTCTTTTCTCAACTCAACCTTGACGTCGAAGTCGAGTTCGTTCGGTGGCGGCAACTCGGAGTGCCAGTGCTCGAAACGCTCGGCCAGCAGCTCGCAGAATTGTGGAATTTTTCCCTCCTGGTTGCTGGGCCAGAAAAGAAGCTGCGGAGAGCCGCAGGCTCTGGTCTCCCAGGTCACAACGTCCTGAACGAGACCGTCGATGTTGAGCTGGGAAAGGTCGGTCGCCTTGAGGTGGCCCGGCGTCACTAAAGAGAATGACAGGCGGGGGCCGTAGGGGATCACCTTGACACCTTCGCCCACGCCTCTGGACCAGGCACGAACGGCCTCTCCCCCACCCCAAATCACGATTCCGTCGGACTCTTCACGGAGCAGGTCTTCGTGAGCCTCCCTCTCATCGGGCAAGGTTATCACGGAAAAACTCTGGGAGATCCGCTTTTCGACATCGACCTCCTGGATGCTCTGGGCAAAGAGGAGCGGAAAGAGCGGGTCGCCCTTGGAGACTTTGACCAAATTGATGTTTTTGCTGAGCAGGCCGTGGACCAAGGAGTCGGCGGCCCCCAAAAACACATTTCCCGGACTCACGTGGGTTACAAGACCCAGCGGCACGGCCCGAATGTAGCCGTTGTAGCCTTTGCGCCAAACCCATCCATCCAGGGTTGCGGCCCGACCCAGGTCGTTGCGCAGTTTGAACTGAAGTTCGGAGCGGTCGAGCAATCGGGCGAGTTCTTCCAGGCCGCGCTCCACCATCTCGGGACTGAACCCCACCAGCGCAGGCAGTGACTCTAAGACCTTTCGGCGCAAGGGATAGTTGGGGTTGCGCCACAAGCGCCCCGCACGGTCCAGGATGTCCAAGATCTCCCGACTCTGAACATCTTGGATGCTCATCTCTTGCCCCTTGGAGACGAGGGTCTCCAAGCGTGACAAGGTCAATTCGCGATCGGAGAATTTTCCGAAGAGATAGTGTTGAAATTCCATGACTACTTCCCTAGCCCTATTTTGAGCGCAGCGATGGCACAGCCTTTGTGCTTTTGCACGCCGGCTCGCCCCAAAAGCTTGAGGGTAGGAGTCGCACGCCCGCAACGACAGTGGGGCTGAATGAGCCCTCGGTCTGTGGTCAACAAGCTGATGGCAGGAAACGAGTGATGGTAGGGCGTGACGAATTGAAGTAAGCCCGCCTGCCCTTGCGGTAGGACCTCCAGGGTCAGCGGGTCACGAACGTACACTCGACTGTAGGAGGGGATGTGCATCTGAGCGTGCTCGCACTCGCAATACGGCACCCCGTGCTCGACCATGCCATAGAGGTCGCGGACATTGGAGGCTGGGATGCCGAGCCAGCGGCCCACCTGCTCGCGAAAGACCGCCTTATCGATCTCCTGGTCGTCAAAATTCTTCCAGCCACCGCCTGTGATCACGGCGCTGTTGGGCCCGAAGCGAAAGTTCTTGCCTCGGGCCTTGACGATCTCGCTCAAGACCGACCACGTGTGAGCCGGGAAACCAAGAATTCTGAAAGGTCTCTTGGACTTCTCGAAACGCTCCAGGGTCTTGGCCACCCGAGGAACGTCGAGGTGCCAATCGCCTCGCTCCTCGTCCCACACGATGGCGTAGCAAACGTGATTCACTTTGGTCAGGCCGGTGAGGAGTTTGTCTGAGAAAGCGGTCCCCACATCCTGAGCGACCTCTGGGTCGTAGGTGAAACACAGATAGTTTGTGCGCACATGATTGACCATGTCCAGATCATCGTAGATGTGCCGCACGATCCTCTTGATGCGTCGGAGCGAAGTGCGGTCGAGCGTGATGGCACTGGTTTGGCCGGAGGTCCCCGAAGAGCGCAGGGTTAGAACGATCTCCTCGTCAGGCACGCTCTGTACCTGGTGATACTTGAGAGCGGTCACGAAGAAGTACGGGATCTGAGCGATCTGCTCGGAACTCTTGAGCTGCCACGGATAGAAATCGCTCTCCTGGCACAGGCGCTGGAAGTCCTGTGAGCCGAGGTAGTGGAAACTGAACGCTTCTTTCATGGCTCTGAGGAAAGCGCGCTCCTGGCGCCCCTTGACGTGCAGTCCCCGCTTGTTTCCTATGAGCGAATCTGTCGATCCGCGATATCGTCGCCACACTCTCTTGGCTAACTTTGTCTGCGCCGCCGTAGCCGTAGGTGTGCCGTCTTGTCGATCAGGCATCGAGTAGGTCTTCCCAAAGTCTCTCGGTATAAACCTTGAAATACTCCAGAAGGAACGGTTTGGCAGAGTCGGTCAGGCGCAGCCCCGAAAAGTGCAGGGGGACGAAGGTGCGGCTGGTGACGATCACATCGCAGCGCTTCTGCCCCTGCAGTTCCGCCCCCACGAAGTAGGCGCAGGGCAAGAAACCCGCCACGTAGGCTGCCGCCTGGAGCTCTGGCTCGTAAGCCGAAACCAAGAGTTCCAGATAGACGGCTCCCCGCTCTTCACAGTACTCGGCCACCGACAGCAAAACGCTCACGGGCTCGTAGGGTCCGGGGTCTATCCCCAAGATACTGGAATGACCATCGGTCTTTTGGTGCGAGAGAAAAACGCGAACCTGACCGGTCGGGTCGCTCAGGATCTGGTTAGGCTCGTGGAAAGGGAAGAAACCAAACTTCAGATTTCGGCTGCTGCGTCTCAACATCTGCACCCGACTCCGGGTCACTCCGTTGACTCCAGCCTCAGCCACTGGGGCGAGTTCCACGCTAAGATCCATCGCTCTTCTGACTCTGGTCACAGCCCCTGGGTCACACTTGGCCGGCTCCAAGGAAAATCTATCGGAAACGATCTGGTAGAGGGTCGCCACTTGAGGAATGATGTGAGGCTCACGGCGTCGGGTCTGGAGCATTCGCGGCGAGAAGCAGATCTTGAGCCCGTGGGTTTCATAGCGTCTCACTTTGCGAACGTTGGGGAAGACGCCGACATCAAAAAAGCCGAGTTGCAGAAGGTCCCTATGGAAGGCCGGGGTTACGAATGTGCGCACCACGGCGTAGACCAGATCGAAGGTCTGGCCGCGATGAAGAAGCCTCTCGAGCCCTTCGGTCAGCATGCGTTGCATCGTCTTCTGACCTCGAAAATTGGAGTCCACCACACCGGCGAAGCTCTTTCCTAGCCGGTGATTGGGATCGCGCCCGAAGATCAGCGAGGCGACCACCTGATTCTCGCACTCGGCCAACAACCAGACCCAGTCCGGACTCGCGATAACCTCGCGACTTCTCACCTCGTCCACGACTTCCGGAAGCGCGTAGCGATCACCGTAAGTCTCCCGATAGAGAGCGCGCAGCGGCTCCAAGTCAGACAAGCGAGCGGGGCGTACGCCAATCACGCGCCCATCGTCTTGTCGCCACTCCATTGTCAAATCTGGCAAAACCTCTTGCACCGGTTCACGGTTTGAGAGCAGAGTTCGGAAAACCTCCGAACTTTGCACCTTACCAGAAGGCGGGGTAAAGGAATTGTTGAAGAGTTTTCATGAAAAGTTGAAAAAGTCTTAAGAAGGCACATGTCATGACATATCTAGAGAATACAAGAAGTATGGTCAATCCAGCCGTCAGGCTGGGTTATTTGTTCTTTGCGCTCGCTATTTTCATTTCAGCGGGCCCCAGTTTGGCCCGAGATGGGGAATCGAGTTCAAGAAGGATTCACTGTATGGGTCAATCGTGGAGAGTCAATGTCTTCACCACCTCAGACCCCGAGGTCGTTCTGATTCGCGGAGACGACCGTGTTCTCTTTGAGATCGCCCGAGCACTGGGAAAAAACCTGCACTGGTCAGTTTCCGACACCTCTCTTGTCGGTGAGGGCGGCAGACGCCTGACTCTCGGACAGACCGAACACTTCGCCGAGGGTGAAGACCGAGACCTACCGGTCGCTCCTCAACTGGTGGCTGGAGCCGTGCACGTTCCTAGCGATGGCCTCGGTGGCCTTTTGGATTGTCGAGTGACGGTCAAGTCAGGCCGCAACGGTGCCATCTATGTAGAGCCGCTCTTGCAATCGATCAGCCTGGTCGACGAAAACGACGGCACGGCCAACCTGCAACTCAAAACCTCCGTACCCGTGCGCAAGAAAGTGTTCACGCTCAAGAACCCCAAGCGGACAGTCATCGACCTTGTTGGCGTCGCCCTCCCTAAGAGCATCGACGGCGCCGAGCACCCCGTTCTTGGGGAGATCCGCGTTGGTCAATTTCAGTTGGCCCCCTCCATAACCCGAGTCGTTCTACCTTCTCACGGCGGAATCAGCGTCAACACCGAGAGGTCCCTCGACCTCTTCGAACACAAAGTGGCCGTTCGCTGGCCCTCCTCCATGCAGCCGGGACAGAAGAACACTCGCGTTGAGACCGTCGTTATTGCGCCCGTGCCCGAGAACTCGCGGCAACCGGTGATCAAGCTCAGTCCCTCCGGCTCGAGTGCTTCTGAGCCAACCCCACCGCCGAGTACTCAGGAGAACCCCGACGAACGCACGGAAACCCAGCCTGTATCACAGAGCAAGCAAGACAAGCCGACGCTGGAGAATGTCGCCTGGGTGAAAGGCCGACTCAAGCTCTCCTTCAATCAACCGGTCAGCTACGAGTGGGCCCGAGTCAACACCGGGACGAAACGTTTTGTCGTGGATTTTCCCGGAGTCATATTTCCCCAACGAAAAGTTGCGCTCGACTCCTCGATTCCCGGGCTCCGCTCGGTGAGGATCGTGCAAAACATGCCCGAGCCGCAGCCGGTGGTACGGCTCGTGTGCGACCTCGACTCTCCGCTCGCCGTGGAGACCGAGGGTGCCAACGAGAAGATTCTCTACCTAGACTTTCCTGGCCGCACCGTGTCGTCATCGGAAATGCCGAGAGGCATGGGTCACACCTCAAAAGCGGCCGTACAGGCCTCTCCCACGGGACGCACCATCTGCATCGACGCCGGTCACGGTGGCTCTGACCCAGGAGCCCTCAACCGGACAGTGGGTATCAATGAAAGCCGAGTAACCCTCGATATCGCCCTCGAACTGTCGCGGATCCTGAAGAGTCAAGGCTGGAACGTGATCATGACGCGAACCACAGACCGGGACGTCTCCTGGGCCGGCTCTTCGGCCAAACAGGAACTCGGAGCCCGAGCGAACGTGGCCAACAATATCGGAGCCGACCTGTTCGTGAGCATTCACGCCAACGCATCCGTGAACCCCGAGATCAACGGCACCTCTATTCACTGGTACAAATCGAGTGACTACCGACTGGCCAAGCATCTAGAGGGTGGCGTGATGTCTTCGACCGGTCGCAAGAACCGTGGCCTCGTAAAAAATCGTTTCTACGTCTTGGCTCACACGCAGATGCCCGCCGTTCTTATCGAAACCGCCTTTCTGACCAACAGGACTGAGGGACAACTCCTAGCAGACCCGAACTACAGAAAGCGAATAGCTAAAGGAATCGCGGCTGGGCTCGGCGTTTATGCCTCGGCCACCTTCCCCTCCACCGCAAAAAAGTAAGGACGAGCTCCATTGACTGAAATCCCCCAGATACTCCAAGCCGCCATTCTTGGCCTCATGCAAGGATTGGCTGAGTTTCTCCCCATAAGTTCGTCGGCTCACTTGGTCATCATCCCAGAGATCCTGGGTTGGCCCTACTTGGGCAAAGCCTTCGATGTCGCTCTTCATTTCGGGACCTTGATGGCTCTTGTCGTGGTCTTCAAGGCCGACGTCTTGGCCATATTGCGGGGCACTCGGAACATGGTCCTCGGAAAGTTCATGAGCTTCGACGACAACAGGCCGGAAGAGACTCGCCTTGTCCAACTCCTGGTAGTGGGGTGCATTCCAGCGGCTGTCATCGGCCTCAAGTTCGAGGATGTTATCGAAGCGAAGCTCGGTGGACTCTACTTTGTGGCCGCGATGCTCATCGCTTGGGGTATCCTTCTTCAACTGGCCGACCGAAAGAAAACCGTGGCCGAGCGTTCCATACCCGACCTGACCTTTAAGGACGCCATCATCATTGGCTGTGCCCAGGCGGCAGCCTTGATGCCGGGAACCTCCCGAAGCGGGAGTACGATTACGATGGCGCTCTTCCTCGGGTTCTCTCGTACCGAAGCGGCTCGCTTCTCGTTTCTGCTCTCGCTACCCGTCGTGGCCGGGGCCTCGCTCCTCAAGGGCATCAAGCTCGCCTCAGACCCGAACACAGCCCAGATCCTCGGGCCTCTGCTCGTTGGGATCTTGGTCTCAGCGGTCTCTGGATTCCTCTGCATAACGTACTTTCTTAAGTACCTACGCACCCACAGCTTCCTGCCGTTCGTCATCTACCGAATCGTGCTGGGACTGTTTCTCATCGGCTGGGCCGCCAACCACTAGAGCCCATCCTGGAACCGACCCGACGCCCTATCCCCTCGCACGGGAGTCCAAGCCCTAGAACTCTCCCCCTGTGAGCCGAGCCTTGAGCTCCTCGCAGGGCCAGAGAGTTCCCCACAGGGCCGGAGAACGCCTGGGATAGCCAAAGGCAGAAGGCAGTCTTTTTCAGGGGAATGACGGCTGAAAAAGCCCGGCTCGGCGGGCTTTCTGATTCGAGGAACTAGAGTTGGTTGAGCAACTGCACCATCGGCAGGAACGAGGCCACGGTGATAAAGCCCACTATCAGACCCATCACGGCCATGATCAAGGGTTCAATAAGAGACGACATCTGATCGAGTTGATGCTCAACGTCTTCCTCGTACATCTGACCGATACGCCGAACCATCTCGGCCAAGGTACCCGTCTCCTCACCGACCTTGATCATGTGCAGAGCCATCGGGCTGAAGACCTCGTGGCTCTCCAGGCCGGCAAACACGCTAGCTCCCTGCAAGAGAGCCTCGCGAGCCCACTTGATTCGGCGAGAGTAGACCTCGTTGTTGGCAACCTTCTCCACCACCAGCAGCGTCTCGGAGAGCGAAACGCCGGAATCGAGTAGAGTCGCCATCGTGAAGAGAACGCGGGACTGAGTAGCCAAGCGAAAGAGCTGCCCAAGAACCGGTAGCCTGAGCAGATACATGTCAACGTAGTAGCGAATCTCTGGAGTCTTATCCAGATTTTGGTAAGCGTTGAAAAGCATGATCGAGCCGACGACACACCCAACCGCGAGCGGCCCGGAGACCCAAGGGTTCTTGAGGGTCGTGGCGATCCACATCATGATCCTGGTCGGGAGCGGAAGCTCCGTGTTCATCGACTCAAAGATGGGGATCATCTGTGGCATGATATAGAACGTAAAGAAGGCTACCACACAAACGGCAACCACGAAGATGACGCAGGGATAGGCCAGTGTACTCTGGATCTTCTTCTGCATCCCGACGGTCTTCTCTAAGAGATCGGCCAGCTTCTTGAGGGCGATATCCAGGTTACCCGAGGTTTCCCCAGCCTTGACCAAGGCGATGAAGATATTGCCAAAGACCCTCGGCTGCTCTTCTAGGGCCTGAGACACGGACTTTCCGCCCTCGACCTCTTCAGCGACCCGGTTCATCACCAGGTTGAGATTGTGGTCCTCACCCCGCGAACAGAATCGAAGAGCCCGGTTGACCGCGATCCCCGCGTTCACCATGACCGCCAACTGCCTGCAGTAGATGGCTAAGCTATCTACCTTAACCCTCGGTGACCGCTTGAGGGCGTTAGCCGAAGCACTCGACTTCTGCTCCTCCACGACGAGCACGTTTTTGTAGACGGCGCGCAGACGCTCCTGCGCAGCCTGAGCGTTGGGAGCGCTGAGAGTACCTGAAACCACTTGGTCTCGTTCATCAATCACTTTGAATATAAAGCTAGCCACGTAGGAACGCTTCGCCAAGAATAGAACGGCTCCTGGCATATGATCGACTCCCATATACATATAGATTCGAAAGTCTACGAAAACGCCGACGGCAGCGTCGCCGAGGTACTCCAGCGAGCCGCCCAGGTCGGTGTCGACCGAATTGTGGCGCCGTCCACGCACCTCGATTCCTACGCTCGTCTGTGCGAGATCCAAGAATCTCACCCCAACATCTTTCCAGCGGCTGGAGTTCATCCCCACGACGCCAGCGCTGAACGGACCGATTCGCTCACCCAAAAGCTGAGCGCGGCGCTGGCCGAGTCGGAGCTACCGATCGTCGGTGAGACCGGACTCGAAGGACACTACGACTTTACCCCAATGGAGATCCAACTCGAGAGCCTGAGATGCCACCTGGAGGTTGCCAAGGTTCAAGGACTGCCGATCATTCTTCACTGCCGCGAGGCCGAAGAGATCCTCTACCAAGAGTTGAAGAGAGCCTCCCTCAGCGCCGGCGGCGTGGTCCATTGCTTCACCGGCAATTGGGAATGGGCACAACGCTTCCTAGAGCTGGGTTTCCACATTGGGATCACCGGCATCGTTACCTTCAAGAAGTCAGCCCAGGTTCAAGAGGTAGCCTCCCTCATTCCAAAGGACCGGCTGCTGGTCGAAACCGACGGTCCCTACCTGGCTCCAATCCCATTCCGAGGCAAGACCAACATGCCCGAATACATCCCCCTCATCGTAGAAAAAATTGCCGAAGTCAGAGGGGTTGAAGCCAGCGAAGTCGCCGATTTGACGACGAGCAACGCCGAACGGCTGTTCGGCTTGCCGAAACTTTAACATGCCTACCCCCGTTTAACATGAAAGAAAAATGAGCAGAATGACTCATACGATTAGCTTCCTTAAAGAAGCAGCAAGTTTATACGGGCTAACCCCCGTGAAGGAGATAAAATGCAAGCATTCAGAAAAGTGTGGCTAACAGCCCTCGTGGCAGCCGTTTTGGTATCACTGGCCCCCGTACAGGCCGAAACAACCTGGGCCAAGGTCAAAGCGAAAGCCGCTGGCGCAAAAGATTACACCGTCCTCTACAAATACGACGGACCTAGCGGAGTCTTC
>CAZVVF010000091.1:0-9771 GCA_964630575.1 uncultured Burkholderiales bacterium
GGGATCGCGCGTATCCGTAGATGTCGGAGAGTGCCGTAGTCATACACGGACTATAATGGGCTGGAAGTTGTGATTCGTGACATCTTTGTGAACGAATCGACCAGAATCGCTAAGGGTACTGCTCTTTGGGTAGCACCTTGGGTACCGGTTCTTGTTCCAGCGCCTCTGGGTCGAGCGTGATCTCGAAGAGGGCTCCACCGCCAGGCGCGTCTTTGATGACGAGGTCGCCCTTGTGCTTTCTGACAATCTCTCGACAGATGGCTAAGCCCAGGCCGGTTCCATGGCCCACCTCCTTGGTGGTAAAGAAGGGTTCGAATATCTTGAATCTGTGTGGTTCGGGCACGCCGGGACCGTTGTCGGCCACGCTCAGCACCATCTTCTTTCCCTTGACCTCTGAACTCACCGTTATGCAAGCATTCTTGACTTGGTTTTCTTTGAGGGCGTCTCGCGCGTTGGCTATGAGATTGGTGAAGACGTGCGACCACTGGCTTCCGTTGGCTCGCAGGCGAGGCAGGTCACCCAGGTTGAGCTTGAGTTCGATGGAGTTGGCCTTCATCTCTTCGGCCATCATTTCACCGATACCGGATATCACAGAATTGAGGTCCGTATCGGCCCGCACAAATCTGCTGAACGTGAGTCCCGTTTCGCTCTGTACTGGAGAGCGGGAGTAGACCAGGAGTTTGTTGATGATGTCTTTGCATTTTTCAACGGCGTCTTTCACGATGGAGAGCCGTTTGTTCTTGTTGGGGTCGGTCTCTTTTCGAAGCAGCGATCCGACCATGGTCAGCACGGCACCGAGGGGCGTGTTCAGTTCGTGGGCGACCCCTGCGGCTAGGCGACCAACCGAGGCGAGGTGATGCTCCTCACCCATTTCTTGCTCGATCTCCTGGATCTCGGCCTTGGCGTTGGTCTTGAGTTCCTGGACCTCGTCGCGAAGCTTTAGAATCGTGAGTTCACCTGTGAGTCCGGGGATGACAAAGGCAAACAGGCGAGCCGTGAGGTCGAGCAGGCTGCGGCGCACTTCGTCGGGTCGTTCCTCGTCCTCCCAAAACAGCAAGAGTGCCGCCCCTTGAGGGTTGGGGATGGGCAGCGAGAGAAGAAAGCGCCCCCCTTGTACGGCTTCGCTGCTGTGGCCGGAGTTCATGGTCTGGAGCAGGAGGTCTCTCACCACACCAGGTCCGGTGACCTCGGCGCTGTCTCCGGACTGGAGCAGCTTCTTGAGCCCTGTTTCCGTGTTGGCATAGAGTGCTAAGCCACCAGCGTTTGTCCGCTCCTGGCACTCTCGGCACAACTCTTTCGCTCGCGCATCGAGGCTGTGTCCTGGGTCTCGCCCAGCATCGATCAGTCCGTGCATTTCGTGAATATAGCTATCCCTCGACTTGAGGGATGACCACGCGAGCAGGGCTGCGGCCAGGATGATCCCGGATGAGCAGGCCCAAAAAGCATAAATGAGGCCGTCGGCGTTCACCCTACCGGATTATAAATCTTGGTGAGACAATCCTTCCTGAAAGGGTGAGAGTCTTTGTTCTTTAGGAGGATAGCGAGTGGTATGGCCAAAAGTTAGCATCCGGGTTGGATGGTGCACGTGGCAGAGAAAATTTTAGTCGTTGAAGACGATCCCTTAATGCTCTCAGCGCTCGAGATACTTCTCGAGGACGAGGGTTATGATGTGGCGACGGCCTCTTCGGGGATGGAAGCTATTGAAAAGGCAAAGAGTGAGAGATACGATCTGGTCGTATCAGATGTGCGGATGGCCGAGATGGACGGCATCGAAACGCTCACCAATGTGAAACAGCAGCAGCCTGATGCGCGCTCTATCGTGATCACGGGCTACGCTTCACCGGACATTCCTGTACAAGCCATCAAGCTCGGTGTGGATGACTACATCATGAAGCCCTTTGATGACCGGCAGTTTGTCGCCAGTGTCAAGCGCTGCTTGGAGAGCTTTCGGCTCCAGAAGGCTTATGCAACGGGCCTGGCTACGCAGTGGAAAGACTTCTCTACTATTATTCGTTTGCTGGCCGAGGGGGTCGAGGAGAAAGACCCACACTTCTCCGGGCACTCCAGGCGTGTAGCCGAAATGTCGGCGAAGCTCGGCCGTCGTGCGGGCTTGTCTCGCGAGCAGCTGGAGATCTTGGAACTGGCCGCCTTTCTCCACGACATTGGGAGTATCGGTCGCAAGAAAGAGTTCTTGGACAAAGCGGCTGAATTCGTGGAGGCAGAAAAGCAAGAGCTCGAGGCCTCCCGCAGCGAGAAGTCCAAAGACCTCTTTTCTAGTTCGTCCTCCCTCAAAGAAGTGTTTCGGGTTATTCTTCACCACCACGAGTGGTTCGATGGCTCGGGCTATCCCGACGGTCTAAAGGGCGAAGAGATTCCCACCGAATCAAGGATCCTCTGTGTGGTCGAGGCCTTCGACGCTATGATAAGCCCCCGCCCGCATCGGCCCCCGATGAGTCACAACGAGGCTAGACAAGTCCTCAATAAGGAGTCTGGCACTCATTTCGACCCGAGATTCGTGAAGCTCTTCGAGGACCTTGTCATCGATGGTGACGAGGAGGAGGAGGAAGAGTTCAACGAAGAGGAGGCCATCAGCCGAGATCGCCAAGCGGAACTGATGCTGGGCTTGGCTCAGACCTATCTCTCTGCCGGAGATTTGGAGACGGCTGGTAAGGGCTTTGAGGAGATCGTCGGTCTCTACACGGATGAGTCCAAGCCAAGACTTCTCACTGAAGCTAGGATGGGGCTGGCCCTGTCTCTGGTCCATCGGGCTCGGCTCGATGAGGGGCTGGATGCGATCGAACGAGCTTGGCAGGAATCTCCCGGTGAAAACGGCCTGCTTCGTGGCCGTGTCTCTCGGGTTCGTGGTCTCGTTCAGGGGCTCCACGGAAAACTCGAAGATGGTTTGGGCAATCTGGACTTTGCGGACCGGCAGTTTCAGCAATGGGAAGCTCACGGAGATCGGGCGATAAACCTGCTCTATCGTGGTCGCTTGCTGCGAGAGAACGAACGAACCGATGATGCCCAGGATGCTGTCGCCGAGGCGGTAGAGTTGATCGACTCGCTGGACCTGGCCACTGTGCTCAAGAGCGAGAGACATCTGGCGATCCCCCTCCTTTTGGAGGCCGCCGTCGGTATGGAGGACGCGGTCGCGGTGGACCGTCTCCTGGCAAATTTTGGTTGGGATATCGTGTCGCCCTTCTTGGCTGAGGTGTCGGAAGCGGCTCGGCAGAAAGCCATGGAGTTGTTCTCGAGTCGCGAGGGCATATCCCAGACTCCGCCTCTGTCTCTCTACGCCTTTGGTAAGTTCCGAGTCTTTTCCGGTGGAAATGAAGTCCACGACAAGCTCTGGAAGACCCGGAAGTCCAAGTATATCTTTGCCTTCTTGGCCAATTCCGCGGGTAAGGACGTCGGGGACGAGAAGATCATGGATACCTTCTGGCCCGACCATCCTCCAGAGAAGGCACGCCAGAGCTTGTACGCAGCCCTTTCTCATATGCGCAAAGCGCTCGAGGCCGGCGGTGAATCGGGTGAGAACGAGCGAGTTGTTCTGGCCCGAAAGGGATTCTATAAGTTCAATGATGAGCGGCCTTGGTTCTTCGATGTGGCCGAGTTTGAGCGCCTCTATGATATTGGGCAAGCCCGCATCAAAGAGGGGCGCGAGGACGAGGCTATCAACGCCTACCAGAAAGCTGAAGCCCTCTATCAAGGGCCCTTCATGGAAGGGTATTACGCCGACTGGGCGGTTTATCTCAAAGAGAATCTAGAGCTGAAATTCGTAGAGATCCTGGAAATCATGATGGACCACTTCTTTGACAAGCGACGCTTTGAAGTGGCCAACGACTACGCCAATCGATTGCTCGAGATCGACAACTGCCATCAGGAGGCTCATATCTGCCTCATGACGAGTTACGTCAAGCAGGGCAAACCCGCCCAAGCGATCCGTCAGTACCAGACCTGCTCGCAGGTTTTCAAGGACGAACTCAATTTGAGTCCTCCCAGTGAGATGGCGGAGATGTATCTCGAAATAACGGCTTAGCGGCCGATATCATTAGGTGTCTTCTCCATCCCCTGAACGTGTCACGAGCAGTACCCTCGACTCCTTAGCTGGAGCGAGTGTTGAGGAGGCCGTTTCCCTCACCGGGGAGGTGCTCGGTGGCATTCTCGAGGTTGGCCAACTCCTGGGCAAGGGTGGTATGGGCGTTGTCTACCAGGTCTTTCACCGAGAGTGGAATCGCCAACTGGCCATGAAGGTTCCTATCGCTCTCGGGGACCAAGAAGGGTTCGACCTTCGGCGTTGGGTTAGAGAAGCCCACACCTGGATCGACCTGGGGCTCCATCCTCGGGTTGTCTCTTGCTGGTTTGTGCGCCAGTGGAAGGGGGTTCCGGTACTCTTTCTGGACCTCTTCTCCGGTGGCTCTCTCAAAGAGAAGTTGGAGCAGAGGAGCGGGCCTCCTCAGACACCGGAAGAGTGGGGAGAGGCCATCACTTGGCTGATTCACACTTGTGAGGGTCTTCAGCACGCTCACCAGATGAATCTGGTTCACCGGGACATCAAGCCGGCCAACCTCTTGTTCGACTCGGACGGTCATCTCGCTGTGACCGACTTCGGCTTGGGAAAGGCCATTCATAAGACCGAGCCGATCCCCGAGGGGTCGCCCCTAGAGCTTCTGAAGACGACGGGAGACATTTCTCGTCACGAGAGTTCTTTGACTCGAACCGGAGTCATGTCTGGAACTCCGCACTACGCGCCGCCCGAGCAGTGGATGCAGAAAAAGGTAGGGCCAGAGGCTGATATCTACGCCTTCGCTATCGTGGCCTACGAGGTTCTCACAGGTCGTCATCCTTACGAGCCGCCGGGTGAGCGCTGGACGTTGGGTCAACTCATCTCGGCTCACCTCATGGCCCAGCCTCCGAGTCCTCAGAGTTTCAACCCTAGCGTTCCCGCCTCGCTTGCGGCGATACTGGTTCAGTGCTTGGGGAAAAAGGCCGTGGACCGGCCTCGAACCCCGGCTGAGATTCGAGACGTCCTCTTGTCGGCTCACAAGGAACGGACGGGCCGGGACTACGCCTTTGGATTGCCTCAGCCACTCTCCCAGCGAGCGGACTCGCTGAACAACAAGGCGGTCTCGCTGTGGAGCATTGGTCTTCGCGAAGAGGCCATTCACGCTTGGAGTGAGGCCGACCGGTTGGAGCGGAACCACCTGGAGGTCACTTACAACCGAATGGTCACCTCATGGCTGACCGGGCGTAGAACCGCCGTGGAGGCCGAAGCGGCGATCCGTGAACTCTCCACGGTTTCGGTGAGAGGACGGGCCTCTGCCGGGCTCTTTATGCTCACCCGAGGGAAGTTCCCAGAGGCGGTGAGTCTCTTGGAGGAAAGCCTCGACAGCGCTCTTCTGCGCGAGGACGGAACTCTCTGGCGTGGTCTGGGTGAAGCGTATTTGGCTGTGGGCGATTTGGACCGGGCTCGACTGGCCTTCGAAAAGGCTCTGGGACTGATCCCGACTGACCAGTTCTCCAAGACCTCTCTCAAGCATCTTCAGGAGGGAACCGCTAGAGATTCTGAAGGGCTGCTTTCTCACCGCCAATGGAAGGCCAGGGGCAAGCTCACGGGATGGATTCTGATGGACGACGCCAAGAGCCTCGTTCTTCTTTTTGGTCGCAACCTCGTGGTTGCCGATATCACAGGTCAGGAGCGATTGTGCCTGGAGATCCCTATCGACACCGCGACTCCAGTTCTGACCTCTATGGGACCTCACATCGTGGTGGCCGATCGACAACAGGGGTGGTCCATGACCTTGGTCAAGGAGGACCAAGAGTGGAAGTTGACCGACCTCAAGGCTTGGAAGCAGAGACTTCTGGGCTTTGTGAGCGAAGATTCGCTCCTGGTTGGGGACACCACGCTCCAGTTGCGCAGCCGGAAGGACCAGTCTCCCCAGGGACCGCTCTTGGTTGGCCACGAGAAGCAGGTTCTGTGCTTCGTGGTATCCTCCGATGGCCAGCGGCTGATCACCTGTGGCTCCGACCGCCTCGTCAAACTGTGGAGCCTGCGAGACGGTCAGTGCCAGATCGATGGTCGCGGTCACCAGAACTTTGTCAGCGCGCTGGCCCTGGGCTCGCAGGAGCAGCTTTTCGTCTCTGGAGACCGCTCAGGGCTGGTGATTCTCTGGCTGCTTCCCAAGATGGAGAAGCTCCATCGGTTCGAGTTCTCCGGTCTCGTGAAGCGCCTTTCTTTGCGCGGTGAGGGTCGTGACCAGATTCTCTTTGTGGAATACAATCGAGACGACGTCGACACGCGTACGGCTGTGATTTTTCTGGACCGTTTTCAGGTTGTCTTCGACCGACCGGGCAAGTTCTTCTATTGGCAACCTGGGTTCGGTATCTGGGATGCGGAGCGATTTCGATTGTTCGGACTTCCCGAGGGTGTGGAGTGGCGCTCCCAAGACGTACCGGGCGGGCCGGTTTGCGACGCCGTCTATCAAGACGGCCTCAACTCTCTCTTCCTGTGGACAGAGGTCGGAGATTACAATCACTACCGTTTGCCCGATGAGCTTCCCGAACCGCCCTCTCTGCCCTTGGTCCGAGCCAACACCCTGTCTGAGGTTCAGCAGGCCCGGCAGCAGTTTGCCAGGTCCATGGAAGCGGCCTGGACCAGCTATCGCGGGGAGGACTGGAGCGAGGCCTACTGGCAACTGTCCCAAGCGCGCTTGGTCGAAGGGTACGCTAGGGAGCCGGAGACGCTGGAGTTTTTGAGTCGGCTCGCGAAGAGGCTTTCGCGTCGGGAGTTGCGCGAAATGTGGCGGGTGCGAGAACTGACCTCGCCCGGTCACGACCGGGCCGATAGGCTCACTATCGACTACAAGGGAGCCTGGGCTGCCACCTCATCGGGGAACGTGATCCGGCTTTGGGACCTCAAGAACGGGACTTGTATTCGCGGTCTTACAGGGCACCGCGACGAAGTTATTCACGTCGAGTTTTGGGAGGATGGAATCGGCTTTGGTGTGGCCCCGCTCCTACTCTCGTTTGGAGCCGACCGAACGGTGAGGCTCTGGAATCCGAACTCCGGCGCCTGCCTGCAATGCCTGATCGCCAGCGACCACCCCATGGCGGCCGTTGGTGTGAGCCAAAAGAGCCGTCGATTCGCGGCGGTGACCCGGGGCGGCCTGCTCTTGATAGGTCAGTGGCAGGCCGAGGAGCCGATGGAGCTATCCATTCTAGCAACCTGCGAGTATCAAGGTATTCCTCATCAGATCAGCGTCTCTGAGGACGGGCGACATGTCGTCGTGTGCGAAGAGAAGTCTAGGGTCTACACCTATTCCGAGGAGAGCGAGACCATCGCGCAGGCTTTCGAGTTGCCATACTCGATGGGGATTCAACTTCCATCGGGAGGATTCGTGGGGGCTCATCCCAAGGGGCATCTCGAGTATTGCGGTCTGGAAAAGCGCACGCCACCCGAGCCCTTTCCGGGTGAGGCGAATCAATTGACCTGCATGAGCCAGACGGCCGACGGCGGTGTTGTGGCGACCTTGGATTCTAGAGACACCCTAAAGTTCTGGTTGGTCGATTCCCGTCAGTGTGTTTTGGAGCGGCGCTTGGGTGTTGGTCTGAAGTGGGTTCTCTTCTCGGGCAATGGGCGTTATCTCGCGGGTTTGGTGAAGCGGGGAAGTCTTCTGATCTGGGAGTTGGAGTGGCAACTGGACCCTGATAAGCCCAAAGTGGCCGAAGCCGTGGTGCCGACGAGTGAAGAGACCCCGGGATTTTGGGGAAGGCTTTTAAATCGATTTCGGGGCCGGCGCGGATAGCGCGAGAATCGTTCTCGGGGTAAAGCCGCTCGGCATCGTCGGCAGGTAGGCTGCGACCAGTGGGAAACAAGCCGTTCTATGAACGATCAGCAGAAAGTCTACTTAAAAAACCTCGTTTCTACTCACGGTGCTCCCGGTTTTGAGGAGAGAGTCCAAGCTGTCTTTAGAGAGCGAGTCGCTCAGGTGGCGGACCAGGTTTCAACCGACGTGATGGGCTCCGTGACGGCGGTCTTGAACCCCGGCGGACAGGTCAGAGTCTTGCTGGACGGTCACAGTGACGAGATCGCCCTCACGGTGACCTACGTTGATGACAACGGGTATCTTTGGTTTGCCCCTTCGGGTGGTTGGGATTCGGAGGTTGTCGTCTCCCAGCGCGTTCTCGTGCACACCGCCTCGGGTCCACTCTCAGGGGTTATCGGCAAGAAGGCGATCCACTTGATGTCGCCAGACGATCGCAAGAAGCGCTCGGAGCTCGAGACCCTGTGGGTCGATATCGGCGCTGAAAACGGTGAGGAGGCGAGGCGATTCGTGCGCGTGGGGGATCCCATAACGATGGATGCCTCCTTTTGCGAGTTGATGGGCAATCGTGCCGTGGCGAAGTCGTTCGACAACCGCATTGGGCTGTTCGCCGTGTCAGAAACCTTGGCCGCTTTGCCCAAAGATGTCGAGGCGGCCGTCTACGGTGTGTCGGCCGTGCAAGAGGAGATCGGCCTGCGAGGGGCCCGCACCGCGGCCTATGCGGTGGACCCGCACTTGGGGATCGCCATCGACGTCACTCACGCGACGGATTATCCGGATGTCTCAAAGAACAAGCACGGTGACATCCGTTTGGGGGCAGGCCCGGTCATAGCCAGGGGCCCGAATATCAACAACAAGGTCTTCGAGAGGCTCGTCTCGCTGGCAGAAGAGAACTCCATACCCTACCAGATCGAAGCCGAAGCGAGGGGCACGGGAACCGACGCCAACGTGATTCAGTTGACTCGTTCAGGAGTGGCGACGGGGCTGGTTTCTCTGCCGTTGCGCTACATGCACAATCCGTGCGAAATGCTGCAACTCGACGACCTCGACAATTTGCTGAAGCTTCTGGTCGCTTTTGTCTCCTCGGTGACCGCTGAAGACGACTGGACTCCCTCTCTCTAAGAGAAGCCTATGCTGTTAGAACTTGAAGTTAAAGGGTTTGCTCTGGTGGACCACCTGGTGCTCGAGTTTGGGGAGGGCATGACCGTACTCACCGGGGAGACCGGTGCCGGCAAGTCCATCATTCTGGACTCGCTGTCTTTTTTGCTGGGAACAGTCCCTCGCGGGAGTGGGAATAAGTTCGAGTGCCGGGTCGCTGGCCGCTTTCTGCCAACGGCGCTGGTCACGGAGTATCTGGAGTCCCAGGGCCTGCCGCTGGAGGATGGCGAACTTCTCATCGTTCGAGAACGGAAGGCGGGTGGAAGAACGACCTCTCGCCTGAACGGCTCCCTGGTTTCTGTCAGTCAGCTTCAAGGTCTCTCCGGGCTTTTGGTGGACCTTCATGGTCAGCACCAGAGTTACGGCTTGACGAGGCCCTCGACTCATCTGCCCATGATGGACCAATTGGCCGGTGCTGAACAGGCCGAGGAGCTTTCTCGCTATCGCGGCTACTATCAGGATTATCTCGCTCTCAAGCGCGAGATCACCCAGATGCAAACGGCGGAACGAGACCGGCTTCGAGAGATCGAGTGGCTCAAGCTGGAGATCGATGAGATCGACCGGATATCGCCTAAGGTGGATGAGATCGAAAAGCTTGAACAGGAGATCAAAAAAGGGGCCGCTGCGGAGGACCTTTCGCTAGGCGCTGAAGTCGTGGTTTCGGCTTTGGGCGGCGAGGTCGGTGCCTTGGATGCGCTCAGTCGGGCGCTCTCGGGCTTGCAGTCCCTGGTGCGCTTCGACGAGAGTCTGCAGAGCCCGTTCGAGAGACTTCAAAGTGCGGAGATTGACCTTC
>CAZVVF010000092.1:0-9761 GCA_964630575.1 uncultured Burkholderiales bacterium
GTCAAAATCGACCTCCTGTTGGGCGCCGACCAGAAGCACATCTCCAGGTCCGGTCTGAAAGATCATCCCCTCAGGAAAGACCGTGAAGAAGGTGTTCAACACAAGTTGGAGATCGTACTCCGAGACGGAGTACAGCTGGAACCACTGACACATCAGTCCATTTGGTTCGAGCTGCTCTACACAGGCTCGATAAAAGTCCTCGGTGTAGAGATTGCCGATCCCTGCGATCCAAGGGTTCGATGGCTGGCTGATGATCAGGTCGTACTTTCCCGGAGAACCGAGAATAAAGGTACGGCCATCGGTCACGCTCATGGACAACTTTGGATTTTCGAGAATGTGCTCTGTATAGGGAGCGAAATACTTCTGAACCTCCACGATGGCAGGCTCCAACTCCGAACATTGAATCTCGGTTACAGAGTCGGTATCGGCCAGCACCGCGGTGGTAACACCCGAGCCCAGACCGATCAGGGCCACCTTGCTCGGATTCTTGTGCAGACTCACAGGGAGAAGCCCGAGCAGCACCTGGTGGGCCATGTCTTGCAGCCCAACGGAGGCATCGGTCTTGCCGTTGACCTTTAGATAGGGAGAATGCGGACCGTTGAACCCAACCGTGACAGTCGCTGAAAGCCCGTCTTTATAAAAGGCGGGTACAAAGAGGAAGTTCTCCGATTTGGCGTAGATACCAGCACCGGCCGAAAGCTCGGTAGGGTCCCACGTCGGCGAGAAAACGACAGCCAGACTTCCCACGGCAAAGAGCAATCCTGCGGCCAGTTTTGGGCCCTTATCGAGCAGAGCCAGAATGGCACCCAACACAAGGTTCAAGACCACCGCTCCCAAGAGAGCCGTCTGCGCTCCGAACTGGGGAATCAAGATAAATCCCCCCAAAAAGGAGCCCACGATCGCCCCTAGAGTATTCGCGGCGTAGGCTTCTCCGAGACGCTTTCCGAGCGAGGAGAGCCGGTCGGTGTAGAGATGGGTCACCAGCGGAAAGGTCAATCCCATAGCCAGCGTGGGCAGGGCCATGAGGGCTACGCACACGGTGAAGTCAAACAACAGTATCTTGACGAATTCGAAATTCAAGGCTGGTATAACCCTGATCATGACCTGGGGAAGAGTCCCGATCAGGACCGTGGCCAGAAGCCCGAATATGGCGATCCCAAACTGGAGATAGGCCAGGTGCATAACCCTTGGGGTTCGACCCAACATCACTCGCTTGTAGACCAACGAGCCGAGACCCAGCGAAGCCAAAAAGGCGGTCAGGATAATGGCGAACGAATAGGTGGAAGAGCCGATCGACAGAACCAACCCACGGGTCCAACCCAACTGGTAGACCATGGCGGCAAAGCCAGAGAACCCGAACGCCGCCGGCAAGACCCAGCCGGCACCTTGCGAAGCCTCATCCGACTCCGCGCTCTCGGCTTGAGATTCCTGGGCTTCACTATCCTCGCGAGCGCTTGACCCCTCAGAACCCAGGGACAACTTTCGCGCGAAAGAGAGCGCCGTGATCCCGATAGCAAGATTGCCGACCGCTGCCGTCAGCACGGACATCCGCAACCCTAGAGTGGGAAGAAGAACAAAGCCACCGAGACCCGCACCACAGCACGCCCCCAGTGTGTTCCAACCGTAGATCCGCGAGAGCCAGGCTCCCACGTCTTGCTTGGTCGCCACCAGAAGTTGGGTAAAGACAGGTAGAGTCGCTCCCATAGCCGTGGTGGGCGGCAAGAGTACGAGAAAAGAGCCCAGAAAGACGATGCCGTGGAGAGTCGAAGTCTCCGCTCCTCCGCGCGCGGCCGAGAGATAAAAAGCCTCAACCCAGTTCAGGAGAATGAGGGTCAGCGCAGCCCACACCCCAATCCCTATCTCCAGCTTGCCATAGAGGGCCAAGAAGCGAGCGGGACCGCTCTGGGCTTCAGATTCCTCGAGTCGACGGCGCTCTTTGTCGGTCCAGCGGCCAGCCAAAAACGAGCCCAGTGCCAGTCCCGACATAAAGACCGTGAGAACGGTGGAGACCGCTAGGACCGTATGTCCGAAAGTCAGCGAGAGCCGACGAGTCCAGAGCACCTCATAAACCAGTGAGGTCGCTCCTGAGAAAAAAAACAAAACCAAAGTCCAGATGAGCTTCGATCTACCTTGCGTCATAAAGTGAGCCGTTCGCTCCGGAGGAAGAGATCTCCGCCAAAATTCCTCCACCATCCCCAAGCCGTGTCAAAGAAAGGATGAGGGCCGTGCAACTAGAACCAGGGCGCACCTGGAGGCCTGATGATTCGTTCCTACAAAGCTGTTCTGCTCCTAACCCTAACTTGGATGTGTTCCCTAACTCTTGCGAACCCAGCCCAAGCCCAACAAAATCGAGCCCTGCTGCTTTACAAAGGTTCCGAGGAGGCCTCCCCCATGGTCTCTCGGGTCGGCATCAAGGTCGAGCCGGTCCTGGCCTCTCTGGGATTCACCTCGAGCTACCACGACGTGGACACAGGTCTTCCCTCGAGCGTCGACGCTGACGTGATCGTCACCTGGTTTGCCTCACCCAAGATCGCCGACCCCGAAAACTACGTTGACTGGCTGGCCAAGCAGATCGCCCAAGGCCGTAAGGTGGTGGTTCTCGGCAACTTTGGCGCCCACACGCACGACGGCAAAACCTGGATGACCAACGAGAGCCTCAACCGCTTCTTCTACCCCTTCGGGCTCAGCTACGGAGCCGCTTACACCGGGGATTCCAAGGTCCTCAAGGTGACCACTCAAAGCGCTCCGGCCAAGGCTCCCTCACCGCTCAACTATTACTTACTCTTCAACAGCGTCAACCCACAGAACAAGATCTTTATGGAGGTCGAGCGAACCGATCTCGCCGACAGCAAGAGCGCTCTCGTTGTGCAAACGCCCTTTGGAGCGATGGCTCAGGAGACCTACGTTGACAACCTCGATCTCAAGACCTTCCTCTCCAACACGGTCAGAGCACAAAAGCAAACCGCGGCGACAAAACGCAAGTTGCTGGGCCTCTACAAGAGTTCAGAGAAGGTCGATGCCCGCACGAACTTCTTGGCCCGGTTCGTTGCCCCCACCCTTTTTGATCTGGGCTACGGTATCGAGTACCACGACATCGACAGCGGCCTGCCTTCAGCTCAGCAGATGGAGAACTATGATGGAGTCATCAGCTGGTACATCACGCCGGAGCTGGCCAAGGCGGCTGACTACATCGACTGGCTGAGCGCCCAAATCGATGCCGAGCGTCGGGTCATTATCCTAGGGAACTTCGGAGCTTTTGCCGAGGACATCCAATCCTCTGGTGGCGTGGTCACTCGATTCCTCCAGTCGCCGGAGTACAACCGATTCTTTTTCCCCTTTGGGCTGGAGTTTCGCGGAGCGTGGACTCCAGAGAAGAAATCCGTTCAGGTCAAGAGCCAAGACAAATCCGTGATGACCTGGCTCGACCCAGGACACGTCGGGCACTACTACTGGATACGCTCGCTCCATCCCGACAACAAAGAATACCTGACCGTAACACGACAGGACCTGCAAGACGGTGAGAGTTCGGTCGTGGTGGCGACCCCTCACGGCGGACTAGCGCTCGAGAGTTACGTTCTGAGCACCGACCCTGCCACCAAACAACCGCGATTGCACATAGACCTCAAGAAATTCCTGAATTCCGCCCTCACGCTCCAAGCGACCTCGGAAGTCGCACTCAAGCCCAACGTGAGCGAACTCGCTTCCAAGCCTCCCTTACCGGCTCTCAGCAAACCGGTGCGCGGCGGTACCAACGAGTACCCGGCGGGGATCACCCCCATCAAAAGAAAGATCCTAGCCTTCTATCACTCCGACGTCGACGAGGAGCCGACCCTCAACGCGACCTACCTCTCCGCCCAAGCCACCCTCGAGCACCTCGGCTTGGTCGTCAACTACCACGACGCGGCCGACCCGGATCTACCCAGCATGGAAGAGATGGAAGACTACAGAGGCATTGTTCTGTGGCTGGGCTCGGGTGTGATCCCCGATGCCAGAAACTTCGACAAGTGGATCCTAGAGAACGTCAAAGCCGGGCGAAAACTGGCTATTCTCGGCGACTACGAATTGCGGGAGAAGAGCACTCTGAGCTTGGTCAGCCCCAAAAACGTCTACGCGGCGCTAGGGCTGAACTACGATGTCCTGGGCAACGCTCCGGTGATCATCAACGCCAAAGGGGCTCGCTCCTTCAAAAGAGCCGCCGCTCAGCAAGCGGCCGTCGTCCACAAGGACCCGGAACTCATCGGCTTTGAGCACGACATCGACTGGGAGGACCAAGACCTCAAGTCCAGCTGGCACTTGATCCAGTCGGTCTGGCCCGACTCCAAGGTCGCCCTGACCGTCCGGCGCGTGGGTGGCACCAGCGACGTCGTGGTCATCAGCAAGACCGGAGGAGTCGCCATCGGGGCCTTCCCTGTCTGGAACAAGGGCGTGGAACGCAAGACGCGCAACGAAGTGGCGGCCAAAGCTGGCGACGAGCCGATCAAGGCCGAGGAGGTCGGCGGCAACGCTTGGCGCGTCGACCCCTACAAGTTCTTCGCCCAAGTTTTCCAGGTCGAAAAGACGCCTCGGCCCGACGTCACGACTCTCAACGGAAGTCGCATCTACTATTCCCACATCGATGGTGACGCCTTCGGCGGAATGTCACACATCGACATGAGCAGCCTCAACGGCGAGATGATGTACAAGCGAGTCCTGAAGGACCTCCCGCTACCGGTGACGGTGAGCTATGTCACAAAGGATGTGGAGACCCGCCTCAACGACCGCTACTCCAGAGAGCTCCAAGTCGCCGAAGATATCTTTAAGCTCCCCAACGTCGAAGCGGCCTCCCACACCTACAGCCACCCGTTCGACTGGCAAAAGGGTGACCTGGCCATTGGAGAGTCTGAATTCAGCTTGGTTCGCGTGCCGGTAAACCTCCAACAAGAGATCCTCCACTCCATCGACTTTGTCGACAAGCTCTGCCCCCCTGGAAAACGTTGTGAGATGTTGCTCTGGAGCGGACGCTGCAATCCCAACGCCGAGACCATCGAGCTGGTCAGGAGCCAAGGCCTGCCCAATATGAATGGTGGAGAGCCGGTCCTGTCTGACAAATTCCCGAATATCGCCGGAGTTCTCCCACTCTACGCCGACCAAGGTGGCGAAACCCAGTACCACGTGAGCGCAGCCGGAGACTTCTTCTACACCAGTTCCTGGACCGGTGACTACGACGGCATGAAAAACCTCCCCGAGTTCTTCAACCGCACCGAAACCCCAAGACGGCTGCGCTGCCTCAACGTCTATTACCACTTCTATTTGGCCGAACGCGAGCCAGGGATAGTGGGACTGATGGCCGCCTACGACGACGTCCTGCGCCGAAGCCCGGCGCCGATGTTCGCCAGCGACTACGTGGACATCCTACGCGATGCCCTGGAGACACGACTGGGCACCGACAGCCAAGGCCGGGCTTGGATCTCCAATAGAGGATTCAACGCGACGGTCCGATTCGACAACGAAGCAAGATTCCCCGATTTTGCCGCTTCAGAGGGCATCATCGGATTCAACAGACTAAACGACGCGCTTTACGTTCACCTCGACGGTAAAGGCGAAGCTGCGATCGCCCTTACCGATCAGCCTCCCAAGGTCCCCTACCTAGTTCGGTTCACCCAGAGAATCAAGGACTGGAAAGCCAGCGAATCGGCTGTCAGCTTTGTTGCCGACGGCCAAGGACCGGCATTCCTAGAGATGGCAAATCTCGTTCCATCTTCTTCCTACAGGATACAGACCGACTCGCTAGAAACGACACTCCGAACTGATGGGCAGGGTAGGCTTATTTGGCAGGGGCGTTTCGACGGCTACCATAAGCTGCATCGCGTCCAATTGAGAAAGGTAAACCCATGACTGGAAAATTCAGGATTACACTCCTAGTGTGTCTCTTGCTGGCCAGCTTCAGTGCTGGCTGGGCCCAAGAGTCTGCCGAGGGCGAATCGGCCCCGGAGGCAAGCGCTCAAAGCAGAGCCGATGCCGAAATAGAAAAGGCGAGAGAACTGCTCAAGCAGGGATATTTTGACTCCGCCGTCGTGAAATACCAGGACGCCTTCAAAATAGCCCCTGGTTACGCCGTTCCCTATGAGGAACTCGGCAAACTCATGATGGAGAAACGGAACTTCGCTTACGCCATCCAGATGTACTCGAAGCTCAAGGAGATCGACCCGACGAACCCGGGATATCACACCGTGCTCTTCAACCTCTACGACGCCTATGACGCTCCAAACGAGGCGCTCGCCTCGGGTGAGGTCTTGTTGGAGATGGGCGAAGCAGACCCCGAAATGATCAAGCGAATGGCCGACCTCTACGGCAAGATCGAACTCAACGCCGAGAAGGCCGCTATGATGCAACTCTATGCGGAACAAACCGAGGCCGACGCCGAGTACTGGAACGAAGTCGCCAATGCTTACTCTGTAGCAGGCAAGCCTTACGACGCCGAGGATGCCGCCTTAGTCGCCCTCGAACTCGAGCCCGACAACGCTAAGTATCGCAACAGCTTGGCTCGAATCTACGCCGACCAAGGCAAGACCGACAAAGCCGAAGAGATCTTTGCTGAACTCTCAGAAAAGAACCCCGACGATCAAGGCCTCAAAGATGAGTTGGCCCAACTCTACGCTCAACAAGGTGACGCTTACCTTCAAAAAGGTCGCGCCAACACCGCGCTCGAGTACTACGACAAAGCGGAAGCCACCGGCAAGACCGACGACCCCGAGAACTCTCCAGGGGTTGGCCTCTACGAAGGAACCGTCAATTCGGCCACCCAGATCTACAGCACCAGCGCTGTAGCACCAGGCGTAGGCATCGCAAGCTACAGACAGGGCGCCACGGGATTTATGAGTCTCGGTGAAACCTTGGCGGACCGACGAGAGGCCGCAGAGCTTCTTCTCTCTCCTCAGTATATCGTGGAAGCCGACTTCGGTAATCAGGATATCAACAGCTACACCTTCGTAGACAACGTAGCCCGAGTCCCAATCCGTGGAACCGAACTCGACCTCAGAGTGAGATACTCGTGGCGAGATGTTTCCAGCGGCGCCACCGGCTCAGCCAGCCGAGAGTACGTCTTCGCCGGAGCGAACTACAACTGGAACAAGGACTGGAGCACCCAGGCCTACGTTGGCTCCCACGGCCTCTACGATGTCACGACCCTCTATGAAGGAGACATCGTTCGCGGAGGTGCCACCATTCAACGAGACGTCTGGGCCTACACACCTCTGGCTCTGGGGACCGACCTCTACTACACGCGACAAGGACTGTTCGGTGGGGTATCCATCGGCGAACGTTTCGCGATCGACGGAAGTGTCGACCTGTATCAGTTCGACGACAATGTCAATCAGACAATCTTCGCCATCGGACCTTCCTATCAAGTCCTCCTCGAGCCCGGAGTTCAGGAGCTTCAAGTCGGGTACGTCTACTCTAGCCAGTCCAACAATAAGCTCGTGAACCCTCTCCTGAGATACGCCCCGAGAGACCTCAAGGCCAACTCCATAGGCTTTGACTACAATCGCGTCCTCACCGATTGGTGGCGCGTGCGCGGTGGTTACTACTACACCTGGGTCAATGACGGAACCAGCAACCCTACCTGGAACGTCGGTACGGACTTCCGCCTCTGGAAGGGTGCCTGGCTCGGGCTTGGTTATGAGCGCGGTAGTTTCATAAACGGTGCTATCAATCCAAACGTTCAGAGCTTCGACCAAAAGAACGACAACCTGAATGTCAATTTTGGAGTTAGCTTCTAGACGGACCCTTAGCGACGAGAGCTCCCTCAAAGGAGCCACACCTTCTCAGAAAAAGCCCGGATCGCTCCGGGCTTTTTCTCTTTCCCTCGGAATTTCGTCCCCTTTTCCCACCTTGAAATCCATGCAAGAAACAGCCCAAAAATTTCCATTTTGTTGATTCCTTGTCAAGAGAGGAATTTTATTTTATAATTATTCAAAGTCGCTTGAGTTTTTTGACATTACTTAGAAGAACGTTTGCGGCTTTACGGAAAGGAAGAGTCTGTGACTTTAGCTCAAAAACGACGACGCCGAGTAGAACTGCTTATCGACCAAAGGTTGGTTAGTTTCATCAAACCTGTTATGACCATTTCAACTGGAGCCAATCCAACTCCATCTGAGAAGGGTAAGAACCGAAAAGCAAACCGGCTTCATATCGTTGAGACCAACCACAAGAGAGAAGACAGAGCGAGTTAGCGCGTTCGGCTCTGGCCCTTCTCAGCGTTGAGGTGGCCGTACCGATTCTGTTTTTTTTCTATTTCCTAACGCGAGACCCGCAAACGCGTCCAGCACTGTGCTAGGATGTGCCATGCACTGGTTTCTTCCCCCGTTTTGTCCTTCCCAAGGAAGCGCTGCACCTAGCGCCGAAGCTTCGAGCCGATGAGTGGTCAGCGCTCAACAGAAAGCCTCGTCAGCCTAAACGTCAAACTAGCCTTGGCTATGTTTCCTCTCATCCTGTTCTTCATGATGTTCTCCTTCTATGTGCTTTTGCGTCACGAAGCGGAGATTCTAGAGTCGGAAACGCAGCAACGAGGATCGAGCTTGGCGGCGAGCCTCGCTATCATATCGGGCGAGGCCATGCGGACCTTCTCCGACTTCCAACTCGAAGAGAACTTGGATCAGTTCGCCAAACTTCGAGACGTCCGCTACGCCCTCATCTTGAACGAAGAGGGTCGGATCGTGGCCTCGACTGACTCTACTCAGATCGGACAAACACCCGACGACCCCTTGAACCTGACCGCTCAGGAAGCTTTCAAGGGAAGGATGAGCAAGAACCAGTTTCAGGGCCAGGAAGTGCTCGACGTGGCCCAGCCTATCCTTGTGGCGGGTCGGCGACTCGGCACCGTGCGGATTGGACTGGGGCTCGACGCCCTGCGTCAAGGCTTGGCTCAGTCGAAACGCTACCTCAAGGGCCTTACTCTCATCCTGCTGAGCGGAGCCATCATCTTTGCCGCCCTGCTCGCTAGAAAATTCACTCAGCCGCTCTTGCGACTCGCCAGTACAGCACGAGAGGTTGCAGGCGGTGACCTCCAAGCTCGTGCCAAAGAGGACTCCAACGATGAGATCGGGCTACTCGGCAAGAGCATCAACCGTATGGCAACAAGGCTGCAGACCATGCTGGAGCGAGAAAAGACAGCCCGCAAAACGTTACAGATGAGGGTTCACAACCTCCTGGAATTCGCCGGAAGAGTCCAAGCCGGAGACCTCACCGGTGAAGCTCCTACCGGCGAAGACGACGAGATGGGTCAACTCACGATGGCTGTGAACGAGATGGTTCGACACCTGAGAATCATCCTCGAAGAAGAACGGTCCATGCGCGACAACCTGGAAAAATCGCGAGCCGAACTCGAAGCCGCTAATGACAAACTCAAGGAACTCGATCTCATGAAGAGCGAGTTCCTCAACACCGTCTCTCACGAGCTTCGAACACCGCTCACCTCGATCAAGGCGTTCGCGGAGATCCTTTTGGACAACGTGGGTGAGGACGTCGAAACACAGACGGAGTTCCTGGAGATCATCAACAAAGAGTCAGACCGACTGACCCGGCTGATCAACAATCTTCTCGACTTGTCGCGCATCGAAGCCGGACGCATGAAATGGGAGAGAGAGCAACTCGACCTTCACGAGGTTGCCGAGTGTGCCCTCATGGCTCTTCGGGGCTCGGCCGAGAAAAAGGGACTCATCCTGGAGAGCGATCTGGAAGAGGACCTCCCGACCGTGGGCGACAAAGACAAATTGATTCAGGTC
>CAZVVF010000093.1:0-9729 GCA_964630575.1 uncultured Burkholderiales bacterium
TCGTGCTCACTCAGGAGCGGCGTTATCGTGGGACGAGGTCTTTGGCTTGAGCCTCCTCGGTGTTCAACAAGTGTGTAGGCTACAATGCCTCCCATGGCAGATCTAACCCAGAAATCAAAAACCGCGGCCCGTATATGCCTGATAGCTAGTTGCGTCATCCTACTCATGGCTATCGCGATCAAGCTACTCGCTGGCTACGAGCAGGCGAGTTCGGAGTACTTCTCGGGATGGACCTCTGTGATGGGTGAGGTTTCGAGGTCTGAATACAAAACGGTGTTGGCCTTTAGGACAGACCGGCAGTCAGAGAATGATGCCCGGACATGCTCCTTCCCAAAGCCCGTCGTGACTTGCACTACCTGCCTTCCGGAGGTGGGTTCCCTCAGCGCTGTTATTCAAAGAAAAGTCCTTAGGAATGAGTGGAGAGCATTCTGGGAGAAATCAGGTAACCCGGCACGTCTCGAAGACGTCTTCGAGCAACCTCGATGGGCTTGCCATCACACAGTCCTGACCATCGCCGCCGTGGTGTTTCTCAAGCAGGGCCAGCAACTCACGATCGCTCTTCTGGAGCGAGAACGACGCGAGGGGTTGAGAGCAAAATGGCTCGAATTCGGCTCGACTTGCTTTTATCTTGCTCTACCCCATCAGCAACGGGCTCGCCACACCCGCTCTGATAGAAGTCGAAGATGCCGGTTTAACGGGCGAGTTCGTTTTCCAGTCCAATGGTCTCTGTCATGTAGCTGTGGTTTGTGTCGTTGAAGTTGAACCCAAGCACGGCAGACCCATTTATTCCGTTGGAACCGTCAAACGAAACGCCCTGGACTAGCAGGAATCCGAGAGATGTCGACTCGGCGTAAACATGACTCTCCATTCCGTTGTCGGGCGACGAGATTGACAAGGTCGATGCGCTGCCCGATCCGTGGGACTGGGTGCTCGCTTTCATCTCAGCGCCGGCGGCGTCGTCCTTGATGTGAACGCTACCAACGGCGGGGTCTAGATCGGCGGGTGTGTTGTCTTGCGCGATAAGGGAATCGAGTTGCTGGGTAAAATTGTCTCTTATACCTGCGGCCTCTTGCGACGTCACAGGCTTTTGCTGAACGCCCGCACCGGACAAGCTGCCGGTGTTCTTCATGGAACTGACCTGGGGGCGAATTGATGGATGTATATTCATGGGTTGACTCTTCTCTTTAAATTTGAAGAGCAATAGTTTGGAGTTGCAGCTTAGTCTGAGGTTGGCGTGGAGTTGTGAACGGTTTGTAAATCATGGTTCACCTGTGCAGCTTCCTAGGTCCTGAGTTGCTGGATACAGGAGTTGGCGGTCTGAACTCCACAGCGGATTGCGACGCTCAGACCTGGGCCCTTGGATCTGCTTGACCCGCCAGGCGTTGATCAAGATGGCCCTAAAGAGGTGGTGACTCTGGCTAAACCCCCCTCGACCGAGTAGGGCCTTCATGTCCTCGTCTGTGAGGAAGCTGACTCCTGCCTTCACACTCTCCTCATACCCCTCGACTTGATCGGGTGTGGCTCCAAGATGAGCTATCGTTCTCAACCAAAGGTCCCAGGATTGGTCTTGATCCTCACCGCAGTGGGCAAGGTCCGCGTTCAACAAAAGACCGCCAGGCAACAGTCGCCCGAGGATATCTCGGAACAAGGTCTCTCTTTGTCTGACGAGGGGAGCGTCTTTGACCTTCCGGGACTAAAACTTGCCCCCGTGCAAGGGCTGTCCCAAAGAGAATTGGGTGATCACGTTTCATAGGGCTTCTTGCTTCGCCTCTCCTCGGTCCCCCACTCTCGACACATCTGGAATTCGAAATCGATATCGTCTAGCAGAGGGCCAAGAGCCTTGAAATGTTGGTCAAACCTCTCCGGGTCGGTCCGTCGAAGTCCTCAAAGGACTTTCATTTCTCCAGGCAATCCGAAAATCGTGCCCGCCACACATCGTTGACCACCCTGCCTGGTGAGGCGTTCCACGGGAACAAGTCTCTTTGACCAGTCATGGCGTAGAGCCAGCCATCATGGTAGGCGGTAACCACTGTCTTAACCCGGTACGGCAAACGCCCAATGACCTTCCAGGTTCCGCTTTCGATGTCGTAGGCTTGAATGCAGTCGGTAAGCTTGAGGCTGAAATCGAATAGATCCTTATAGACCTGGCCACCCACCAAGACGGCTTTCTTGCCAATCACAGTTGTTGAGTAATCGATATGCGTGCTCGATACTGGCATGTCCGGCAATCGAATCCACTCCTTGTCGCCCTGGCGTAGGCCATAACACTCAGTAGAGTAGTGCTCGACGGTGGCGCCTGTGCACGTATAGTGTGGATCGCAGGGAACAGCCGTATAGTCTCCCTGCTGTGCTCCGAACACGTAAAGGGTATTGTCCATAATGGCACTCCCTCTGTGACACCCTCCCAGCGGAATTGGCGGCTCGACCCTCCAAACCGCTTCCGTCGCCTCCCCCTCCTTCACGGCAAGACTCCAATGTTCCGATGCGGGTGTGTAGCGGTCTTGTTTGGATCCCCCGACAATGTGTAGTCGTCCATTCCACAACTGCATGGTCGCTGCGTACCGGGCTTCGGGAAGAGGGGGCAAGTCCTTCCATACTTTATCCCTGGTGTCGTAGCAGAAACCCTCGCGAATGGCCGGTGAACACTGAGGCCCGAGCTGACCCGAAACGATGTAGATAAAACGCTCGCCATCTGTACATATCGCCAAGTGAGACTGGGCCATACCCTTTGGTGTATCGAGGCGCTCTTGCCAGGTATTGCGGCTTAGATCAAGCACTTCCATGGAGTTGTGAACCTCGTCCAGATTCGAATACCCGCATACAAGATAGAGACGATGACCCACCTGAACGGCTCCCGCATCATACAATCTCGAAGGACAAGGTTGTACGATGTGCCACTTGAACACGTTCCTCTTAACATTCTGGGTCCAAAAGACCCAATAAGAAGATGTGAGTAGCCAATTGAGTAGAATTTTGGCAAAACGCTTCACTGTCGACGAATCCAATCTTAGGACTGATAACACTCCTGTAATGCGAAAAATTATTCGAAAAATTGAATCCTGCGTGAGGGACAGGGGCCTTTCACAAGTCCTTGACAAAGTTCCACTACTCAGGAGATTTACCTACAGTCTCCACAAACGGGCACTCATCGCCGGAATTCGTAGAATCGATCGACAAGCCATCCCTGATGACTTGAGTGAAATCCGATTATTTATGGTTGTACGAAATGCCGCCCTGCGACTGCCTTACCTCTTTGAACACTACCGTTCGCGAGGCGTCGATCGATTCTTTGTAGTGGACAACGATTCTCATGATGGCACCCTGGAATTTCTCAAAGGCCAAACAAACACACACTGCTTTCATACCTCAGACAGCTACAGCGAGAGTTGGTGCGGGATCGTTTGGATAGAGCATATTGCCGACCTATTCGGGCTCGGTCATTGGTGCCTGTTTGTTGACGAGGATGAGATTCTCACCTATCCACACTGGGAGAACATCGGCTTCAAAGAGCTTTGCCAATATCTAGACAAAGAAGAGGCCACGGCCCTGCATTCGGTTCTCTTAGACATGTACTCGAACAAAGCCATCAGCGAGACCGCCTATCGCAAGGGGGAACCATTTCTCGATGTTTGTCCCTTTTTTGAGACACACACCCTGGAAAGAAACGATGACGGTATCAGGATAGGCGGTGTGAGAAAGCGCGTCTTCGGTAGCGAAAATATTCTTAGCAAACATAGTCTGGTCAAATACAGTAATCAGGTGACGATTCAGGGCGGGTTTCACCGAATTTCAGGAGCACAACTCTCTAATCTTGTGGGGGCCACTCTCCACTTTAAGTACTTTTCTGACTTTGCGGCCAACGTACGAGAAGAAACAGAGAGAGAACAGCACTGGAACAACGCCTGTCAGTACAAGCGCTACCAACAAGGGCTCTCCGCTCAACAGGATCTGTCGCTGTATTGTCCGGAGTCCATACGGCTTGAAAAGAGTCAACAACTGGTGGACCTTAAGATCATGAAGACGACTCCGAAGTATGAAGCCTTCGTTCAGGGAAAAGAGCCGGTCTGCGAGCTCCCTTCATTAGCCGGCAAAACCGTTTTCCTAGTGTCTCACGACCTGAGCCGGACCGGAGCTCCCATGCTCCTTTTGGAAACAGCAAAAAAAATGATGGTGTCCGGTGCTAGGGTCTCGGTAACAAGTCTAGCCGAAGACCTCTTTCGCATTTCCCTGGTGCATCGCTTAGGGTCTGGACTTGAGGTCGTTGGCTTTGAATATTCGTTTTTTGAGGCCTCCAAGGCAGATCTTGTGATAGCCAACACGGCCGTCTGCAAAACTTGGGTGAGAATCTTTCTCGATAGGTTCCCGAATATGGAGCACAAATTGATCTGGTGGATTCATGAGCTGTCCCCAAACCAGTCTTATGGAGATTCCGGAACCTTTGCTGACGGACTGGTCTATCTGGACAAAGTGCAGTGCGCCCTATTCGACTCCCAGGCCAGCAGAGAGATGTGGGAAAAGAGCGGCTTGGCCTTGCCCGCCAATGCTAGAGTTATTAGCCCTTGTCTTACCGACGAGTTTATGAAGAGAGCGTCGAAAGAAAAAGTTCGCTTCCCTATCGCCACATGCTGGAACCATTTTTCGCTGAACATCCCTTTGAATCGAAAACAGATCAGACAGCGATTGGGGGTTGCGGAACAGGATTTTCTCCTCAGTCTTTCCGGTTCATACTCTGCAGAAAAAGGTCACGATTTGTTGGCTTGTACGGTCAACCAAATCCTAGAAGAAAATCCAGGGATATCCATCAAGCTATTGCTGCTTGGGTTCTGGAATTATGCATCTCGAAAGCGTTTTTTAAAAACCTTCGGGTCTTCAGCCATCTCACCAGAAAGAACATTTCTCAACGTTCGTGAGGTTCACGGTTTTTTCCACGCCAGTGACTGCCTCGTGATGAACTCCCAGTCATACGGAGAGTGTTTTGGGCGTGTCACTATCGAGGCTATGGCCCACAGATTGCCGGTCCTGGGCACCGATGCCGGTGGTACCCGTGACATCATTGAGAGCGGGGTCACCGGCTTGTTTCATCCCCTCGGCAAAGAGGGACAGCAAATATTGAAGAAAAATATTCTAACCCTCTACGAGAACCGTACTCTGGCTAAAGAGATGGGGGAAGCAGGCTTCTCCCGAGTGAATCAGCTATTCTCCGAAGAGACATTTTTGACGAATTTCGACGCCGCGATTCACTGAATCGCTTTCGTTGAAGGGAATAGCTCGACGAGAGGTGCCTCCGTAAATGACACAGAATGTGGCGCGGTGATAGCCCGCAAATCTGAATTCCCGAGTGTCGCTATCATCGTGCTTCATTGGAAAGGCGATTGGACCCAGGCCTGCCTACTGAGCCTCCAGAATCTGGATTATCCTAATTTTCAAATCATCTTGATGGACAATGGATGCAGGGATCAATCCATCGCAGAACTCCACGAGCAGTTCCCCCATATCACGATGCTGCGCAGCTCGGAAAACCGGGGATTCTCTGGCGGTAACAATATCGCTATTCGGTGGGCCTTGGAAAGCGATTTTGACTACGTCTGGCTCCTCAACAACGACACTCAAGTGTTTGCCGAGACACTGACAGAAATGGTCACTGTGGGCGAGCACAACCCAAGCTCGGGGGCTATAGGCTCCGTCCTTTATGAAATGGTTTGTCCAAACCAGATTCAAGCTTATGGTGGCGGGTCCGTGAGCCCACTCGGTACCCCCAGACACTATCTTGAGCGCCCGCCAAATGGAAAGGTTGACTACATCTGCGGAGCCAGCTTGCTGCTGAGGTCCCAAACCTTGGAACAGGTTGGCCTGTTGGACGAAAACTATTTTTTGTATTGGGAAGATGTCGATCTCTGCTATCGAATAAGAGTTGGGGGCTGGGAACTCCGTGTGGCCGAGCACTCACGAGTCCTCCACCAAGGTTCGGCGAGCACAATCGCACACTCTCCGTCCTGGGACTACGACTTCACTCTCTCCTCTGTACGATTTTATCGAAAGTTCCACAAGTGCTACTGGCTGGCCGTCCTTTGGACCCTAGCTCGAACATCTGCAGGACGACTGGTCCAAGGACATTTCAGGAACTTGCCATCGCTTTTTCGGGCTGTATACGATGGTCTGTCAAGGCGGCAACTCTAGATGCACAAGGTCGCTACAAGAGCCTAAATTGACCATGCCTATGAGAGTCCTCATCATATCTCCCTACCCGGTTTTTCCGACCGCCGCAGGAGGTAAAATTCGAATCAGAGCCTTGGCCCAGGGCCTGCACAACCACGGTGTCGAAGTAGACCTACTCACTCCCTTCGCTTTTGGCCAAAGGGCTGCCGTGACAAGAGATTTCACCTGTCCTCTGAAACAATTCCCCTATCCATTCGTATGGGCGTTGTTGGCAGATCGACCATTCCCTTTTCAATTCTTGGCCTCTTTCCACCCCGGCTTGAGGTTCCTGATTCAACCCTATCTCTCGGGCTACGACATCATTCAGTTTGAGCACATTCCGTATAGCAACTTGCTAGAACTTGTTCCGCCCACGACGAAGGTCATCTACGGTACGCAGAATGTCGAGTACGACTATGTTGAGGCCGAATGCTCCCATCTACCTCAGCGAGTTCGTCGTTTTGTCGTCAACAGAATCGCCAAACTTGAAGCTCAGTTGCTGGAGCGAGCGGACAAGGTTCTGATTGTATCTCAGGAAGATGGACAGAGATTCCGGCAGCTATACGGAGTTGTTGATGACAAATTCGCACTGGCTCCCAACGGGGTTAAGAATCAGGTTCTTCAAGGTTGCGGAGATCGTTTACACGAGAGATTTCCAGCGCTAAGAGAGCGACGTCGGATCTTTGTTTTCAGTGGCAGCGATGTCGCTCACAACCGGGATGCGGTCGAGCAACTCCTGGCCCATTTGGCTCCTCACCTAGAGGGTGAGTCGGCTCTGATGATTCACGGCCAAGTTTCCCGACATTGGAAAACTCGTGACATTCCACCTCACATCTATCTCGACCCAGACGGTCAGTTTGAAGACTATGCTGCGGTCGACGCCGTCGGGTTGAACCCCATCCGCATAGGCGGGGGGACAAACCTCAAGTTGCTTCACTACCTAAGCCTAGGGATGAAAGCTGTAACTACCCCTTTCGGACTCAGGGGGAACGCGCATTTGGCCCCCTATGTGAAGGTTGCTCAGGTCCAAGACTTTTGGTCGGCTCTCAACGGTCCTATCAACGCTCCCCCACCCCAAGGCATGCTCCACGACAAACTCAGTTGGGATCGCATCTCAGAAAAGCTCGCTCGGACTTATGCAGACCTCTGCGGTATCTCGGACATAGAAATCTCGTGATCTCTGCCACCATGCTGGGGAGAGAGGGACGGCTGGGAAACCAGCTTTTTCAATACGCTTTTCTGCGTTTGACGGCCGAAAGACTAGGTGTCTCTTTCTACTGTCCAGCCTGGATTGGTGACGAGATTTTTGACCTTCGCGATAAGGATCAGAGAGCTGAAGAGCCCCTTTCCATCACCAGCGAGTACCGACAAGTTTGGGAGAGTCCAGGTTTTGTCAAAGAATCTCTGGAAGTCGCCGATGGGACCAATATCCGTGGATACTTTCAGAGCGCTCGCCATTATCCCGACCCCGATCTCGTCAGAAGCTGGTTTCGCTGGCGACCGGATGTGGTTGAACCGGTCCACAAACGCTACCGAGACCTTGATTTCTCGAAAGCCTTAGGGATGCATTTGCGTTTTGGCGATTTCTTTCGCCCGCATCAATATCTCAGCTATTACTCTCCGTCGAGCCAATACTACCGAACAGCTCTAGAGACCGTTTCTTCAGCCGAGCAGGTTCTTGTCTTTTCCGATGAACCGGCGAAGGCGAAGAGCTGGTTGAAATGGTCTCTGAAAGGCTCCCTTCGAGAGGTCTCCTTTGTTCAGGGAAATGAGGGCTGGGAGGACCTGTATCTCATGACACAGTGTCGCCACATGGTTTGCTCAGCCTCAACTCTTTGCTGGTGGGGCGCCTGGCTCAACCCGGGAGCTGGAAGCACGGTTATCGCTCCTCAAGAAGGCCCCTTTCACCCGGCCCACTCCTTGAAAAATCCCGATTTTTGGCCGGAGGACTGGATTCTTCAAGCGGCGATGAACTACTCACTGCGAGATCGCCTCCTGACGGAAATGTACCGTCTTGCATGGAGACTGTGGCGGAACCGCTAGCGCAGCCCTCGACCAGGGTTTGGCGACATCGGGATTTCGCCCAAATGGGATTCGCAGTCTTGCTGTCGAAAAAGCGATGAAAGTCAGAAAGAGCTTCCCTGGCCCTCAAACACCCGCTGGAGGAGCGAGCGGTAGTTCTAGAAACTCCGAAACCTCCTGAGCGATATTCATCGCTTTCTCTTGAGTGCCGTAGTTGCCCAAGCGCAGGTCGAGCGGGTTCCCTCTGAGAGTTAGCCAGAATTCATACTGACGATAGGAACCTTCTCCGCGGATTTTGCCTTTTTCCACCATCACAGCATCAAAGTGAGAGAGCGGCACGGTTTTCACAGGAGCGAACTGAAACCAACCACGCCAGACTACAGCCGCTGAGGCTTGCCGATCGAGGCGAAAGCCGGACTTGAAACCGATCATATAAATCCCTGGGAGCGATGCGATAGCGGCGAACATCAGGCCGGCAAGAAGCTCCTTGCCGCCGAGGGGGCCGCTCTGAGTCCTGATCAGCAATGCGATTATCAAGAACGTTGCCAGAGGCAACAAGGCACAACCGTAGCCCCTGCGGTTGAGCTCTCTGTTGGCACCTATGGATTCGTACACGTTGGGGACTATCACCCAGTTATCCTAAGGGAACCCAAGCTCGCTTGCAACAAACAAGGGAGTCTCTCTCCAAGAGAGAAGCGTTCAGGCTCGAGGGGTACTGTGAATCGTCGTCTTTTTCTTAAGAGTATAACTGTTGTTGGGGTGGGATTTCTCGCCGGCTGTGGGAGTAACAATGAGTTTGTCGGTGTCGCAACCGGCACCTCCCAGGTCGACATCGACCCCGCCGCACTGGAACTGCTTCAGAGCATTCTCCCTCCGTGCACGGACTCCATCGAGCTCGAAGGTTACAACGAAGCTGGTGGTATCGTCTTCGGGCCAGAGACTGTTTCCCCAAATCCAGAGGGAGTCCTGACGCTAACGGTTCCAGACGACCTCAGCGTTTTCTACTTTACCGCCATGTGCGACGGCGAGCCGGTGGCAGCCTTTGCAGCTCTGGTGTCATTTGAACCCGGAGAGACCACTGTTGTGGACCAGAGCAACGTTCTCAATCTCACGGGCCCAGATGGACCTCCCGGACCCACCGGTCCAGCGGGACCGAGTGGCGACCAAGGACCTATCGGTGCACAAGGCCCGACCGGTCCTGTTGGGAGTACGGGCTCTACGGGCCCAACTGGCCCTACTGGCCCTACTGGCCCAACCGGAGTAGCGGGTACGCCTGGACCGGTCGGCCCCACCGGCCCGATAGGTCCCACCGGGCCTACCGGGCCTACCGGGCCTGTCGGATTCATACCGAGGGCCATTCTTGCCCAAGGCTCGACCGTTGTCTTTCAAGAGAACAAGGTTGTGATCGTTGGCCCAACCGGAGCGGCCGGGGCAACTGGTCCTACCGGTCCAGCAGGAGCCATCGGTGGAACCGGGGCCATCGGGGCACCCGGGGCAGCAGGTCCCACGATG
>CAZVVF010000094.1:0-9706 GCA_964630575.1 uncultured Burkholderiales bacterium
CCGCCACCTCTCGTTCTTCTTTTCTAGTAAACGGTCCAGCGAAATCTCGTATTAGGCCGGGTGGCTCTCGGTTCGGAACAATCGCCGCCAAGGACTTGAGCTTCTGAACTGAGCTAAGCGCTCGTTTTCCCATCCGGAAACCAGCGTGATTCGACACAAGGGCTTCGAGTTGTGGGTTCCCAAGGAACGCGGATTTCTGTGCTCTTCCGCGATGTCTCAACCTCCTGGTAGTTCAAACTGGATTCGAAGAATTCGCCAAAGACAGGAGTTCTGAGAGCCATCGGTGGCTTTGGCGCAGAGGGACAAGCATCACACACGCTCTCGGTGAGCATGACCTCAAAAGTCGCGAAGACTTGACAGGAACGGATGACTCCTGTTGAATATAACCGACCGGTTGGTCGAATACGGAAGTATGGCAAGACCAGATGTGAGAGATACAAGAATCCCCGAGATTCTCGATGCCGCCGCGAGGGTGTTTTCTAAAGACGGCGTCGATGGTTCCAGCATGAATCAAATCGCTCGAGAGTCCGGAATTAGCAAAGCCACCATCTATCACTATTTCAAAAGTAAGAACGAAATTGTACAAAAGCTCGTCTCCCGCCTGTTTGAAGAAGATGTCCCAGAAATAGAAGCCATCGTAAACTCCAAAAGGCCCGTCGTGCTAAGAATTTTGGACTACTCTGATGGTCTGTGCGAATTGCTCGAAAGAAACAGCCAACTCTTTCCTATCCTTGCGGAATTCAAAGCTATCGGCGCTCGTTCTGAGTCAGTAAGGCAGGTGCTTCGAGGCTTCTTTGAGCGCTACATTCTGGTCTTTGAAAAGGTGCTTGAGCAAGGTATTCAGAGACAAGAGTTAGTGCCTGACCTTTCCCCACGCCCCTGCGCAACCGCCTTGGTAGCCCTCATAGAGGGCTGCATACTCTTGTCACAAGATACCGGAATGGCATTGCGACCACTTCTTACTGATAGTGTGGCGATTTTTCTGCAAGGGCTCGAAGTGTAAAAAATTTTAAAAAATACCCGACCAACCGGTCGGTTAATAGGGAGGATAAAAATGAAAACAGTTCTGATTGCGGGGGCCACTGGCTACCTGGGCCGCTATCTCGTGGAGGCTTTTCGCGCCAAGGGGTATCGAGTCAGAGTGTTGGTTCGAAGCACCAGCAAGATTCAAGAAACTGGACCTGCCTTGGCACCTAACATCTCTGACTTGATCGATGAAGTGAGGACTGGTGATATCACAAAGTCGGAAACGCTCAAAGATGTTTGTGAAGGTGTGCACACGGTCGTTTCCACGGTGAGCCTGATGGCTCAAACAAGTCAGCTCACTTGGCATGACGTGGACTTTCTTGGAAACAAAAATCTTCTGATGGAAGCAGAGCGATCCAAGTGTGAGTCCTTTCTCTACTTTTCGGTTTTTCAGGCTCATTTGCTCGAACACGTTCCGATGGTCAAAGCCCATGAAGACTTTGTGGGAGTCTTGAAGTCTTCGAGCCTCCAGTCCACAATAATTCGTCCCACCGGTTACTTCTCTGATCTCAAAGCCTTCTTCGACATGGCAAAAGCAGGCCGTTGCTATCTCGTGGGCAAGGGAGAGAATTCCGTCAATCCCATTCATGGCCGAGACTTAGCTGAAGCTTCCATAGAGGCTCTCACCGGGTTTGAAAGAGAGGTGGACATCGGCGGACCAGAAGTGCTCACCTGGAACCAGATCTCCAGACTCGCATTTCAGGCGATTGGAGAAAAGCCTCGACTTTCTCATATTCCCTTAAGACTCGCTCGAGCGTTCCTGGAAATCATCAGACCCTTTTGGAGGTCTAAAGCTGAACTCTGGGACTTCTTTGTCTCCTCTGGTGCCCTCAACTTCGAGGCTCCCCGGCGCGGAGAGAGAGTTTTGGCCGATTTTTTCCGCGACTTGCAGGCCAATGAAGTTCACGACAACTTGGGGCATGGTCAGTCCATGGCAAAACAGCGACACTTGATATGCGACAATCCTTATTACCGACCAAACGAGAACTAGAGAATCACTCTTGACGGGACTAAATCTGTTTCTAGAGGGACTCAAGGTCTAGCTAGGCGCCAGCTTCTCGGACGATCGCACTTGAGAGTGGCCCTCGCGGAGCGCTTGGTTGTGGGTCACTTGGCTGTAGGAGGTTTCCTCCAGATGTGATTTAGAGCGAACCTGGCCAGCTAGCTGCTGACCGTTTGGGCTTCGGCTTTGGGCACTCGCTGGCTTGCCGCTGAGGTTACGAAGTCGAGGTCATCGGCAAGGCTCTCGGAGTGAGGCTCGAGGAGCGAGCCCAGGGTATCCAGACTCCACCAGCACTCGGGCAGTTCCAGGGCCGTAGGTGCCAAGGCCACCACCAATGAGGCCTCTTCGGGCTCGAGTTCCGGCAAAGCCGCCAGGAGCCTGAAGGCATCCTCGGGGAGAGCCCCGGGATTACCCGCTAGGTTACGCACGGCTTCCACAATGTCCCGCCCTAATTCTGGGCACCCACAGGCTTTGTAAACTTCCGCGGCCAAAGGGGCGATTTGTAACAGCAGTGGGGGCTTGGGTCGGGCTTCATCTAGCGCTTTGCCGGTGTCGCGAATGGCCGCTAAGCGGTCCCCTCGATGTGCCGAGATTAGGGATAGCAACACGGTAAACTCCAGCCTCATGCCCTCTTCGGAGGAATAAGCTGCTAGCAACTCTTGCAGTCCCCATTCTGCAGCGTCAAGCTGACCAGCCCTGAGGGCTGCCCTGGTTTCCTTTTCTAGGATTTCGAACACATCTGCCGGCTCTTCGCCCAACACTAAACCGATGAGCCGGGCCTGGCGAAAGTGCTGGAAAGCTTGGTCAGCCTGTCCCAGTCGGTAGGTGGCGTCTCCTATGATCTGACTGCACAGAAAGAATCCATATAGGTCCATGCGGGCGGAGGTCATCTCTAGGCGCCCACGGCAGCGCTCGGCAATACTGGCGAGATTTCGTCGATCCCGATGGGGGTAGCTCCAAACGGGAGGTAGCTGGCATGAGGGTACGTCGCGCTCATGTTCAGCTTGCTTTTGACTCCACTCTTGGGCGCGGTCATTATCACCGGTAGAGGACCACACCTGACAGATATTCCCCGCCAAAGTCCACGATAGTTTATGATCCGGTGGATCTTGCTTCAGTTCGTAGGCCTGCTTACAGCAAGAGAAAGCTTCGTCCACACGTTTTAATTTGGCGTAATGGTATGCCTTGGAGTTCAAGCCCCAGGCTCGATGTAGGGGGGAGTCTCCAGCCTCTTCGAGGGCTTGATTAGCGTAGTCCAAACCGCGTTGAAACTCTCGCCGGGCACGACCATAGTACATGGCCAGGTAGTAGTGTGCCGTGGAGCGCATCAGAAGGTCCTTTTCTTCGAGGAGCCAGGCCTGCATGTGTCGGTCGAATTCTTCACCGATCTCAGTGTTGGAAAGGGCGAATTGGTCCTGATGATAGATCGCCAGACCAGCCATGGCGTGCATCTCGGCGGGGCTCTCGGAGCCATCCTCAAGCCTTTGTCTGGCCTGATTGAGGACTACGGTAAAGCCATAGGCCGACATCGCCTCTCGGATGTCGAGTTGGTCGGGCCAAGGTTCGTTTAGCTCCAGCGGTTCATCGTCACGGGCCGGTGAGCCGCTCGCGCTTAGGGCGGCTCGCAACAGCTTGATCTCGTTTTGGATCTGCCGGTCGGCTTCTGCTCCACACTCGCCTAGGACCAGGCTAAATCGAGCCGGACCCAGGCGGCCCAGCAGAGGTCTCAGGACAGCGATTGACTCCAGGTCCCACAGCGAAGGCTCGGGTATCCGAAGATGAAGGGTGCGTTCGGCTAAGGCCGCGGCCAGGGTATCGGCCCAGGCTTCTTGCACCGGGCGCAAATTGAGTGCCACACCCGGCAGGAAGGCCAGTCGGTGCCCATCGTAGCGGTTCCGCTCGGAACGCTCGCTCGGAGTGAGTTGTGACTCGAGCTCAGGAACCGTCAGGCTGATGATTCCTTTGTGGCTCCCCCAGTCTATCTCGCGACCCTCTTGCTCAAAGATACGATGGATCAGGAGGCGCGCCGCACCCCATGGAACTTGGCATTTGTGCGATCTGAGGTTTTCCATCGCCCAGACTTCGGCGATTCAGATTGCTTCCCTCCAGTACCCTGTCCAATCTGAAAGCTGTTCAGGGCGGTACGAGACTTCCAAGAGAAAACCGCGTGGCGGAATGCTCAACCGTTTGGCTTCTTGTTCAGAACTTCCAAATGTCAGCCATCCGAGAATCGCTCGGTTTGTTTCGTCCGGTATTCTTGCTGGATCTAATGGCCGCAATCTATGCTGACCACTTCGGCATTGGGCACAAATTTTGCTAGATTCTTAGGCTTCGGGATGAGAGCTCGATCGCCATATATCATCAGTGACCTACAACCGACAACGACAACACCCTGCTGTGGGTTACAGAACACCAGAGCAAAGCGAACAACATTACTATCAGCTCTCTCGCACAAAAGTGAGCTAGCTACTGTCCGTTGTGTCGGGTCCATGTCACACCCGTGAGCACGATTTCCGTGGGCGATTCCCCATCGATTGTGCAGTTGTTCCTAGGGAATCATACAAGCGCCGTCGGCAACAGAGTTGACCATACCGGAATTCACGCGAATCTGACTGGAATCGAAGGTATTCAGAGTGGCCAGAACATCACCCATGGCGTTGCCGAACTGTTCGACATCGAAGTTTCCACTAGTGCCATTTTTGAAGACCAGATCGTTACCGAAGGTGTTGCCCGTGATCTCCGCACACAGATTCGATGAATTGTCGGCTTCAAGGTAGACTGCGTCACTTCCCATGGTGGTGGTGAACTCGCTATCGCGGAGAGCGATGTTCAAGTTGCTCGAGTCGTCCAACTCATTGACGTAGAGAGCCTCCCCTCCTATTCCGGTGAGCATACTGTTGCTGACGATGAGGTTCAAAGTCGCCGAATTGTCCGGATCGAAGTCAAGGCTGTGGAAGCCGCTGAGCGTGCTGTTGCTGACGGTGAGGTTCAGGGTCCCTGAATCGTTTACGTCGGGCTGAATTGCGTAGCTCTGAGAATTCGTAAAGCTGCAATTGTCGACGACTACCGTCACGCTACCGTCACCAAATGTACCGGTCTTCAGAGTCATTGACGTGCTTTGGTCAGATGTGTTGCCACTCAGGATTGCACTGAGCGACGAGGAGTCGTACGTATCAAGCACGACAAAGTTCTCCACAAACGTCGCCATGTTTCCGCTGGCGGACAAAGTCGTTTGACTGGTATCATTGGTCCGCAGGCTAAATGCCCGCCTGTGCGAGGTACTGCCAGTGGCTGAGCCGGTAAAGGCGTTGTTGTTCATCTGAATGGTAGCCACGGAACTGCCGTCAACCACCACCTGGAAACAGTCGTCGGAGTCAGCCGTGGGGTTTGGTAGAACAAAGGTGTTATCGTCCAGCACAATGTTGCACGTGCCAGTGGAGGCCGTGTCCAGTTTGGTGGCCTCGGTACTGTTGTCCATTGAGAAGGTGTTGCCGGTGATGGTCATCGCGCCAGTCGTGTCTACCAGCACAACCTGCTCCTGAGGCACCTGACCATCCAGGAAGATATTGTTCGTGATGGTAACGTCGGCGACACCGTTGCCGAGAATGGCTTGGTCTGAACCTTCGAAAGAGAAGCCCGAGATCGTGTTGTCTCCGGAGACGGTCACCGTGGCATCGATGACAGGGGCCGGACCCTGGGGGGCGATGGTTTGTGCCAGAATGAGACCTTGCCCTTCACCGATTAAGTTCACCCCTTGCGCAAGAGTGAGGTCGGAGTCTAGGCCGGTGCTGGTCCCGTCACCGCGGAAGACGTATATGATATCCCCAGAGGCAGCGGCCGCAACTCCTTCGGCGAGGGTATCGAACGGCTCGGATTGGCTACCGTTTCCTCCGTCGGGCACTGAGTTGTCGACGAAAAGGCCGCGCCCAGTGCTGATCAATGAGACGGTAGCGGTGGAGTCGCCATCATCGTTGGAAAGAGTGTAGGTGAATGTTTCGGTGCCTACAAACCCGAATACTGGAGAGTAGGTGAAGCTCCCATCGGCTTGAAGATCAATGGCGCCGCCTTGGCTGCCAATGGCATCGAAAGCTGAGATCTCTCCACCGTTGATGGTGTCGTTTACCAACACTCCGTTTGCCGCAGTTTGGTTTAGAGTGGCGTTACCCAACGCGCTTACGGTGTCGTTGACGGCTACGGGGGGCAGAAGCGGTGCTACCGATGGCGTCGCGACGGAATTTGTGAAAACGAATTCGTCGGAGTCTCCGCAACCGCTGAAGAATAGAGACGTCGAAGCTAACAGGCAGGCGACTATAGGGTTTGGATTCTTCATGAAATACGGTGACTCCCAGCGATGAATTTATCTGGAGGTGGTTCCTTCGCGTCCCCATGACTCCTCCAATGGTCTCAGCGAACGGGGGGCAGGTCGCCGAGACTCTCGGGAAGTGGGAGAATAGTCGTTCTAGATTCTCCTGCTTTGCTACTGAATAACGCGCCGAGGAGACTATCACCCATCACTCCTTACCTCGCTGGCTAGAGGTGGTCGATTCCTGCTATACTATTCACTCGATGAGTCTGAAATTTCTCGCCATAGTACTCTACGCGCTTAGCATGCCGCTCAACGGATTTGTCCACGTTGGGAAATACGCGGATGTACCGTTCGGCTACCAAATGGTCATCCTGGGACTGTTTGCGATCCAATCCTTCAAACCGGTTTGGGTTTGGGGAAGTTGGCTGGCCAACTTCGGCTTTTTCATGTGCCTCCTCAGACCGTTGACCGAATGCGACGTCAAAGCTCAACGCATCATCTCCTTTGTCAGCCTGGCCTTAGGACTCAGCTTCTTAGCCGTTTCTGAATATCAGGCATCTGGGAGCGTGGGACACAATACCCGTTATTACTGGACTGAAATTCGGCCAGCCGCCGGCTACTTCGTGTGGTTAGGAGCGCTGGGGTGCATGGCGGGGCACTGCCTCAGAGAGCAACCACCTTCGTAGAAGCCAGACGAGCCTTGGCACCGAGAGATTCCGGGCGGATGGCTCAACCATACCTGGGAAACGCGTACTGCTGCTACAAAGTCTGGCCCGTCAGAACTCCATCTTTCCAATTGAAAAGAAGCAACTCGTTCTCACGGCGAAAACAACCAGGAAAGTCTAATTGGGACTGGATCATAAACTGGGGGTAGGTCAACTGGGCAAGCGCCCTATCTCTCGGTCTGTCCGGGGCTTGAAGACAGTGCTAACTTCATGCCTTGATGAGTCCATACAAACCCTAGCTTTTGGTAAAAGCGATGCGCCTTTGAGCGAGTCCTGTCCGTCGTTAACTGAACCAGAGCGCAGTCTTTCTCGCGAGCCCGCTCGATGGCAAACCGCATCATTTCCGCTCCCAATCCTTGCCCTCGCCGCGAAGATGCGACCCTCACCGCCTCGATCAAACATCGCAAACTGCCTCCCCGGGAAAGATAAGGGATCCAAGTCAGCTGAAAAGTTCCTACCAGATCCCCATCTTGCTCTGCTACGAAAAGTTCGTTGTCGGGGCTTGCGTCAATCGCCTGAAAGGCGTGTTGGTACTTGACTAAGCCTGCTTCAGAAAGATCTTCGCGGGTTCGACCGAGATCGTCATCGGCGAGAAGTGTTCGCAGCGCGGGGATGTCTTCAAATTTTGCTTCGCGGATGGAGAGGTCGGATTTCATAAATTGGATTATACCGCAACTTGCAGCTAACCCCATGACCTGCCCCCAATCTATGCTTCGGTTTCAGTTAGATTTTGCAGGTCGTTTGAGTTGTCTTGCAATCAGGCTTGGCGGGACTGGTCCGGTGGGGGGGGCTTTGGCTTTCGGTTCGGTCGATGTCCCGCTTTGCTCAATTTCCTTTCGACCGAACAAACCTGGCCACAGCAGCTCTCGCCTTCATGGTTTCAGGATGAATCGGTTTCCCGACAGCTGTCCGATCGCCCACGGTTTCTTGCAGCAGAGCCCTTGGGTCCGTGCACTCGTCCCAGCGTTTGAGAACGATGTCGAGACGGCCGCACTGAGCCGCCGTCGGCAGACTGATCTCGGATCCTTGGTCGATAAGATAGTTCATGATGTCCGGCTTGCCGTGCACGAACGCATACTGAAAGGGAGTCCCCTTATAGACTGGACTCGGGATATCGAGGTCCGCACCGCGAGCAACCAGGTACATAGCCATGGGTAGTTTTCCGCGATAGGCTACCTGATGCAGCAGAGTGGAGTCAGCGCCCTCGCTGATATCGTTGATGTCCACTCCGTAATCTAGGAGCCAATCTGCTACCTGGAACTGAAGGCTGAATACAGCCGCAGAAAAGGCTTTTTGTGCAACCCGTCTCGACTCTTGCTCAGAGAGTCGTTGCCCTGGTATCTCGGAATCTGGCGCCTGGCGACCGGCCTCTGCCGAGAGTAGACCGGACCCGTCTAGCCAGCTCTGCATCTTTTGCAGACGACCAAGTCCGGCAGCGACTCGAAAGTTGTAGACGGCAGCGCCCATTTCGGCCAGGGTTTCAGCGGCCTCAATTTTTCCAAAATTGACCGCGTTGTCCAAAGGTGTCCCGCCGTCGACGACTCCGCCGGGTGCATCGAGTTCCGCTCCAGCTTGAGCTAAAACCTCGATCACCTTGCTATCATCGTCGTTGGAAGCCGCCCAGTGAAGCACGCTTTCTCCGCTGCCTTGAAAACGAGCGTCGGGGTTCGCGCCGGCATCCAGAAGCGCCTGAACCAGAGCCGGACCTTCCGGGTTGCCTCCTGGCCAATCGACGACAGTATGGAGCAGGGACCTCCCATCGGCACCGTGTGCGCTTGCGAGCTGAGGATTTTTAACTAGCATCTGGACTAGGCGCTCGACGTCGCCGGTCTTGATGGACTCGCGAGCGCTCTCTATCAATTCCGAACGATCCAACCTCACACAGCAACCTCACTCAAAATATCCAAAAGCTCCAGCAAGAGGTGAACATCGTTGTCGATAACTTGACGCGCTTATCGAAACCCAGATCGGTGAACGCTTTCCTTCGCTTGAGATCTTCCTTGACCATAGGCCCCTCAGCACCCTCTTGCAGGAAGTCATCCGGCGATTTCACACCCTTGTGATTCTAGAACTCTCTAGCCATAAGGATAGCTGCTCCAAATCGTGTACAATGAGAGCATGAGTCAATCCGTATTTGGACCGATACCTTCACGCCGTTTGGGACGCTCTCTGGGAGTCGACCCAATCCCTCTGAAAACATGCAACTGGAACTGTGTTTACTGCCAGTTGGGGCGCACTCACAAGTTGATCAATGAGCGCAAGGAGTATGTCTCCACCGAGGAGATCATGTCTGCCGTTCAGACAGCCATCCAAGAGAACATCGGTGGCATCGACACGATCACTTTCGTCGGTTCCGGAGAACCCACTCTTCACTCCAAGATTGGCGAGATGATCCGCCGGGTCAAAGAAATGACAGACATCAAAGTGGCGGTGATCACGAACGGCTCTCTCTTGTATCTCCCCGAGGTTAGGGAAGAGTTGATGGCGGCGGATATCGTTCTACCCACCCTGGACGCTGTTGAGGAAAAGCTGTACCGGAAGCTCAACAGGCCCCATCCTGATTTGACGCTGGATACTCTGGTGGACGGTATCAAGACCTTTCGCGAGCAATACGAGGGCTTGATGTGTGCTTGAGGTGATGTTGGT
>CAZVVF010000095.1:0-2308 GCA_964630575.1 uncultured Burkholderiales bacterium
AGAATGCTGGACCGACGCATCGCCAACTCTCCACCGGACCGCGGAGAGAGTCGCTGGCGGGCAGGCTGGCACAATCGCTGTGACGGCTACGCGCGACCGCTCTAGATGAAAAAGGATGACGGCAAGATTCTACCTCGGGCCATGAGGGGACTCAGAACGCGCGGCCCGGTCCGGGCCCTGGGCTTGCTGTTGGCTCTGAACCTCGCCTGTTCAGCACAGACTAGCACTCCCGTTCCAGAGCCATCCGTCTTCGAACGCATCTCGCTCTTTCCGGTCAGCCGCAACGCTCCCAACCTCCCTCTGACCGCAGCCGAGATCCTGGCTGTCACCGAGGACGGAATGACCATCGTGTATGCCGACAGCTTGGGTCAGGGACTGGGATTTGTCGATATCAGTGACCCGGCTTCGCCTCAGCCCAAGGGGTGGATGCCCATCCCCGGCGAACCGACCTCGGTCGCTGTCGCTGGGCCCTTGGCCTTGGTCGTATCGCGCGACGAAGGTCCGGCTCTGCGCGGTCATCTGAACGTGATCGATATCGAGGCGAAGTCGCTGATCGAGCGGTACCCGCTCAAGGGCCAGCCCGATTGTATCGAGATCAGTCCCGACAAGCGTTTTGCCGCCATCGCCTTGGAGAACGAATCGAGCACCGGTTTCCCTCAATCCCCACCGGGGTCCGTCATCGTTTTCAAACTGTCTGACGACCCCGCACACTGGAGTTCAAAAGAGGTAAGCCTGCTAGGTCTTGCCGACTATCAAGGCCAGGACCCCGAGCCTGAATACCTGGCTATCGACAGCCAGAATCGTGCTGTCGTGTCCCTCCAGGAGAACAACCACTTGGTCGTGATCGACCTCGAAACAGCGGAGGTGCTCAATCACTTCTCGGCCGGCTCGCAGCCTCTCAAGGGCGTGGACCTCAAAAAAGACAAGAGGATAAGCCTGACAGATCAGGCCCCTGCGCTGCCCCGAGAACCCGACGCCGTGGCCTGGTCTTCGGCGGGAATCGTCACCGCAGACGAAGGTGATCTGCGCGGTGGAAGCCGCAGTTTCTCCGTGTTCAGCAGCGACGGGGACTTGCTCTACTCCTCGGGGTCTTCAACCGAACAGATCGCCCGAGACTATGGTCAGTATCCCGACCATCGCTCCGAAGCCAAAGGTACCGAGCCCGAGAGTCTCAAGGTAGCGACCTTCGATAACCGCGAGCTCCTTTTCTTGGGCTGCGAGAGAGCCCATCTGGTTCAGGTCTTCGAGATCCTGGCGGGAAGACCCAAGTTCCTGGAGGCCCTGTACGCCGGACCAGGTCCCGAATCCATAGTGGCCATTCCCGAGCGAGATCTGTTGGTGCTCGGGTCCGAGGTCGACATGCCCAAAAAGGGCCTGCGCTCCTATCTCTCGATCTATCGTTTCGGCACACCCGAAACAGAAGCGGCGCACCTCGTTTCCAAGCAGATCGCCTGGGGTGCCCTCTCGGGACTGACCGCCTCGGCCGATCAACCGGGCCGTCTCTTTACCGTCACCGACAAGGCGCTGCGACCCAGCCGGATTTTGACCGTCGACACCACGACCACACCCTTTGCCATCAGCCGAGAGCTCGTGATCAAAGACTCCAAAGGACGACCTCTCAACTTTGATCTCGAGGGCATCTCGACCTCGCGCGACGGAGGCTTTTGGCTGATCCACGAGGGCAAAAAGAAGTCTCCAAACCTGCTGCTTCGAGTCCAGGAATCAGGCCTTGTCAGCGAGGAGATCCCGCTCCCAGACTGGTTCAAAAAAAAGCCGCCCAAACACGGAATAGAGGGTGTGGCAGAAGTGGACGGGCAGGTCTATGTGGCCTTTCAATCGGGCTGGGAACAAGACCCCGAAGAAACCACTCGGTTGGCCCGATACGAACCTTCCAGCGGGACTTGGGAGTTTGCCCTCTACCCGCTAAAAGACGGTCACTTCGTATCGGGACTCAGCCCCGGACCTGGCAACACTCTCTCTGTCTTAGAGCGCGACAAGCTCGCGCGCGAGGCTGCTCTGCACAAGAGAATCTATAGCCTCGACCCAGACCGCTTTGAAGGGCAGCTCTTGCAGAAAACACTCGCCGTCGATCTGACCCAGGCCTATCGCCAAAGGGGACTGCCCGTGGTGGAAAAGATCGAGGGCTTGGCCTACGATGGCCGTTTCTTTTGGGTCGTCAATGACAATGACGCCACCAAGGACAGCTACGGAGAGACCATTCTGCTGAAGGTAGACCCGTCTTCGTTATCCAAATAGGTAGCTGAGATGACCGACAAAGAGCCAGACGTTCCCATAAGCCAAAACGATC
>CAZVVF010000095.1:2318-9701 GCA_964630575.1 uncultured Burkholderiales bacterium
CCCCATCGCGGCGCCCTTCGACAAAACCCCCAAGTCCCTGAAGGACAAGTTGTCCCGAAAGCTCGAGGAGGTCCTAAAGGTCTCCATCGATCAGATGATGGCCACCTTCAACGAAGACGAGGTGGAACACCGACTCGCTGCAGCTCGGGCCGTGAGTGCCTCAGGCGATGTCGGCCTCACCGATGATCGTATGGACATCGTGGACGAGCACGTCAACGAACTGCGCAAAGAGGTTCGCAAGAAAACGGTTCTCGGCAGCGCCGTGACGGGTTCCATTTGATTTTTGGGCCAGTTCGCCGACCTCCCCGCTTTCTATCTCTACGCCATGAGAACGATCGGGGATGTCGCGCTCAGTTACGGATTTGACCCCAGGCTAGAGCGCGAGCAACTCTTCATTCTAGAGGTTCTTCGCATCGGCCACGTCCCCGGAAGACGGGGCCGCCTCATACAACTCGACGAACTCTCTCAGCAACACCTCGACCGTGATCACAATTTAGTCCCAGAGGCCTCCTACGCCCTCTCTGGACGGGGATTGTCGGTCGCTTCAAAGCAGATCGCAAGCTTGTTGGTCACCAGAAAAATGGGAGCCATGGTCCCTATCGTCGGGGCCCTGGTGACCGCCGGACTGAACTGGCACCTCATGGGCAACATTCGCGACTCCACGAACCGCGGCTACAAGAGTAAAGCGATACACTATCGCAATCGGGCTTGCTCAGACCGACTCTAGATGTCTACCACCAGAGCGATACGAAAGCCATAGGTCGTGCGTCATCTACTGAGCATGTGGGACGCGGAGGAGCCTCAGTGGCGGGATGACCCCCCGCTATCCTGCCGTCTGCCCAATCACCCCTGCAATTTCCTCGCCGACCGCGAGTGGTCGCTGTTGGCGATCCACGATCAAAATGTAGACCGCCTCATGAGCCTCGGCGGAGGCCGCTTCGGCCCCATCTATTGCCTACCGGCCTGCGAGTCTTGTCGCGCTTGCCACCCGGCCCGAATCTGTCTTGAGAGATTTCGCTGGAGCAAATCCATGCGGAGGACTCGCAATCGCAATCGAGACCTGGAGCAGAGGATCGGCCCCATCGCCCTCACCGATCAGAAGTATCAGCTCTTCGAGACCTTCATCAACGCTCAGTTCGGTACCAAGACCGACCACATTGTCACGCCCAAAGAGCGTATCGCGTTCTACGAATCGTGGCACCTCAATCAGATGGGATGCACCAAGGAGGTGTCCTACTGGCTAAAAGACCGCCTCCTGGCCGTGAGCACCATCGACATGGGGCACCGAGGGATCTACTCTCACTACTGCTACTACGACCTCACTGTTCCTAGACGTCGACTCGGTGTCTACACATTCTTGCGCGAGATCGCGATGTGTCAGGAGCGCGGCTGGCCGTATCTCTACATCGGATTCATGAACATGGACTCCAAGAAACTCCGCTACAAAGAGCAGTTCAGTGGACTCGAGATCCTTCTGCCCGAGACAGGTTGGACTCGATTCGAAGAATCGCCCCTCAATGACCACGTCTCCAGCCCGGAAAGCTTGTAAACATTGCGTCATCACCCCCTCAAAGCGAAGGTCGTTGAGCCCTGAACGAGTAAGATAACCGAACATGGAACCGATCTCATCAAAGCTCAGCCACCCGCTGAAGCGCCCTTTAGGGGCCTCTGTTGGGATCGCCAAATCTGTGGAATCCGAGCCCTCTTCAGCAGCGCCCAAAGACGCCTTCCACAGCCAGGGTCATCCCTTAGGGGGCGACTCCAAAGAAACCCCAGTCCGCGCCCCCAAAGAGAAAGAGCCAGCGAGCCAGGCCGCTCTGGCCAAGAGAGCACCAACCCAGAGCGAGAGTGTCCCGGTCAGCAAGAGTGTCCAGAATGCTCCGCAGGTCATGCTACAGGAGGCTCAGCCCTGCAGCGACGAAATTCCCTCCAGCGGAAAAACCTTGGCTCAAATAGCAGCCGAGGTCAGTTCACCGAAAGCCCCATCGACCCGCCGCCAACTCCCCAAACCGCCCCTTGATCCAGGACGAAGAGCGGGGCTCCTTCGCCGTTTGGGGCACGGATTTCTGCAGTTTCTGACCTCCGACCCACTGCAACCTTTGCAGAGAGACCTCAGCGAGATCAATCGCCTGGAGAAAGCAGCCCAAGCACTCCAGACTCCAGCCCAGTTCCAAGCTAAGACCGAGGAGTTCAAGAGTCGATTGGCCGCTGGCGAAACCTTGGCCGACATCCGCAACGAAGCCTACGCCGTGGCCCGACAGGCCTCGGTGAAGGCCCTGGGATTGAGGCCCTACGACTGCCAGGTCTTAGGGGCACTCGCCATGGACGATGGGCACATCGCCGAGATGCGAACCGGTGAGGGAAAGACCCTCACAGCTGTCATGCCCCTCTACCTCAACGCTCTGGCCGGAAAGGGAGCCCACCTAGTCACCGTCAACGACACCCTCGCAGCCCGTGATGCCCAAGACATGGCACCGGCTTTTAAGCTCTTGGGAATGAGCGTAGGCACCGTGCTCGAGGGAATGAAGGTCGACCAAAAGAGAGCCGGTTATGAGGCCGATATTACCTACACCACAGACCGCGCCTTGGGGTTTGACTATCTGCGAGACCGGACGGCAAAGAGTCCCGGTCAGCGCCTTCAGCGAGAACCCTTCTTCGCCCTCATCGACGAGGTCGACGAAGTGCTCATCGACGAGGCCCAAAGCCCCCTTATCATCTCAGCAGAGAGTGGCTCCTTTCAATCCGAATACGAAAAGTTCAACTCCGTAGTCAGCTCCTTGAAGCCTGGAGGCGACTACTATATCGACCGAAAGAGGCACTCTGTTTGGCTATCGGACAGCGGGTACACCAGAGTCGAGAACAAGCTCCAGCAAAGAGCTCTTCTCGCAGAACAAAGCCAAACCACCGACCCACTCCGAGCCAAGGAGATATCGGCAGAACTGCAACAACGGGAAAACCTGGATCAGGCCATCGACCGAGAACAAGAGCAGTTCAAGAAGAAACAGGCCGTGATGAAAAGCAAGCCGGGGTTCTTAGCCCGATTCCGAGGCCAGGAGTGGGACGAAACGGTCCTTGAGAAGGCCGATGCGGCCTACGCCGAGGCCCAAGAAAACCTCAGAGGACTGACCGCCTCTCTCCCCTCTTTCGACCTGTTTTCCGAAGAGAATGACCACCTGGTCCGCTTTCTCTACTCAAGCCTCAAGGCTCACGCCCTCTTCAAGGCCGGTGACGACTACACGCTCATAAACGGCAAGGTTGAGATCGTGGACCAAAACAAGGGGCGAACCTCTCAGGGGCGGCGCTACAACGATGGGGTCCACCAAGCCTTGGAGGCCAAAGAGGGCGTCCCCATCGGCGACGATCAACGCTCCATCGCGAGCATAACGTATCCCAATCTTTTCAAGAAGTATCCACGGCTCTCGGGAATGAGCGGTACGGCCAAGACTTCTGAGGCAGAGTTTCTGAAACTCTATGACCTAGACGTTGTCCCCGTGCCCACCAACAAACCGGTCATCCGTCAAGACCACAACGACAAAGTCTTCCAGACGCTGGAGGAAAAATACGAAGCCGTCGCCAGCGACGCGAGCCGAGACTTTTTTGCCGGCAAACCTGTTTTGATCGGAACCCTGTCCGTTGAGCACAACGAGTACGTCGCCAAATTGCTACTGGAAAAGGGCGTCCCCCGCGAGAGCCTCCAAGTCTTGAACGCTGACACCGTTCGCGGTGACAAAGAAGGCGAGAACGAGATGATAGGGCAAGCTGGTCGCTCCGGAGTTATCACGGTGGCCACCAGCCTGGCTGGACGGGGAGCCAACATCAAGCCCGACCTCGTCAATTTCAGAAAGCTCGCCGAAGCCAGCCTAGTGGCCAGCAGCGAGAACAAACCCGTAGCGGTGAGTCTGAGCAAAAAGAAGGATGCCGAATGGCTCCAGTCGTGGCTGCAGGGCCAGCAAGCGAGAGTCGTCCCCGCCGATCACCCCAGCGCTCCTCAACCGGGCGAGATTCAGATTCGGTACGGCGATGGCGCCAAGGCAGGGGAAACAGAGCCCGAATCTCAGAGCGGAATCGTCCACCTCGCAGGTCAGGATTTTCCCACCGGTGGTCTTACGGTTTACGGCACTGAGCGCTCTTCCTCACGACGCATTGACGACCAGCTCATCGGTCGCTCGGGACGACAAGGTGCCCCCGGCAAAAGCCAGTTCTACCTGAGTCTCGAAGACGATCTCCTCAGGATCTTCGCAGGCGACAAACTCGATGCTGTTCTCTCCCACTTCACCGAACCCGGAGCGGGTGTCAAGAGCGCCATTCTCGACACGGTTATAGCTCAGGCGCAAAGCTCCGTGGAAGCTGAGCGCTTCGCCGCTCGAGAGTCCGCCAACAAGCAGGACGAGGTGCTCAACATCCAACGAGAGACCTTCTTCACACTCCGCGACGACCTTCTCTCTGGTGGAGACTCGATGCGGCAGAGGCTTCAAATGATGGTCGGAAACGCCGTCGAGGAATCCGTTTTCAGCCGGTTACCCGACAAAGAACGCTTGAAGTACGGGGACATCCGCAGCGCCGTCAGCGAGAGTGCTCAGGACCTCAAACTCCCCATCGACCTGCCCTTTCTCAGCAACCACAAGTCCTACCCCAACTCCAAAACCATGGCGCGCGAGGATCTGGAGTTGGAGATTCGAGATCTCATCGATCGCAAGACAAGCCGCATTATGCGCACTCTGCAACAAACCACCGGACAGGCCGAATCAGCAGTGCGCCCCTTGGTTCTCGATGTGGTCGACGAGAGTTGGTCCAGCCATTTGGAACAGATGGAGCTTCTTCGCCAAGGCGTGGGCTGGCAAGCTCTGGCGCAGAAAGACCCTGAAGTAGAGTTCAAGCTTAAGGCCTTTGAGCTTTTTGGAGAATCGATCTCCTTCATCAACAAACAGGTTGCCACAGGCCTGTTCAAGGATCTTCTGACCTTTGCCGAGGTCGTCTCTGCCACCTCGAAAACAACGCACTAGCTTTTTTTAGGATTCTTTCACGGGCCGACTGTACATTGATATCACTACTCATTGGAAGAGATATCAAAATGCAGGTTAAAACCACACAGAACTTTACCCTCAAGGCACCCATTCGCCCCCAAGCCTCCAAGAACAATACACAGGACGTTGCACCGAGCGATAGCTTTGTTGCAGGGCGAGCGCCATTTGAATCTCCAACGAAGCCAAATTTCACCTCCACCCAAAAGGCTGACGCCCCCAAGCCAGCAGAGCTGACCGACAACCCCGAAGTTGAGGGAATAAACGGCTGGCAGAGAACCCTCCTTATCGGTATGACCGGTGTTCTCGGGGTGGGAGCCCTAGCCGGTTGCACGCAGCAGCCAGGAACTTCCACCAACACCGATACTCAGGCGATGAAAGACCTGAACAGCAAATTTGACGCCATCGAAAAGGTGATGTCGGAAAACGGTGACACGTCGAGCGGACAGATCGCCGGAAACGTTCTCAACAGCATCGCCGAATACAGCCGAGCCACAGGTGAAAAAGGCGAAGAGTTGATGGACAATCTCGCCGGGACCATTCGCAAGAGACCGGTCTTGGCCGCGAGTCTGGCATTCGCCGCAGGGTCTGCTGTGGGCATTGGACTCGACCAGTTCGGCGTTACGGATTCGGCCATGGATACCGCCGGCGATGTCGTGGACTGGGTCAAGGAGCATCCCATCAAATCCATCGCGATAGGTGTTGCCGTAGCCGGGGCTGGATATCTCATCTACGACAACCTGATCAAGCCTATGGCTGAAGTTCCTGAAGCCCCCAAGGGCGAGCACGCCGAGGCCATGGAAAAGACTTTTGAAGACCTAGAAAAGCAGTTGCAAGAGCACCAGGGCAACCCCACCGAGAAGGCAGCCGAGGTCAGCAAGACGCTCACAGGCAAGATCAAGGAATACGCCAAAGCGACCGGGCGCTCCGCCAGCGAAGTCAAGAACGACGTCATGGCGTGGTCCTACGAACACCCGATCGTTGCCACATCGCTGGTCGCCGGCGCAGGCGTTGCCACCGGAATCCTCCTCTCCGAAGCCGGAGTCCCAGAGCACATCGCCAAATTCGCCGGAGTCGCGATGGATGTTGCCGGGGACGGCCTCGACAGCGTAACCGATTTTGCCAAAGAGAATCCCGTCGTGGCTGGTGTCGTCACCGCTGGAATCGCCGCCGGAGCAGGCTACCTCATCTATCAGGCCGTCAACAACTAGAACCAGGCCAACACAAAAGACCCCCGTCAGGCGACGGGGGTCTTTTGGGTTCAGGTTGTGGGTGCAGCCGGCCTCCGACCAGAATCTGACCGAACGACGGTGTTGAGACGACCGCCTAGCGGCGCGACTGGATGTACTGAGCCAACTTGCGGAAAGTGATGGAGTCGAGGTCGTGAAACCTCAGTCCTGAGTGACAACTCCCATCACCTTTGTGAGCGCTCCACTCGACCTTGGCTTTGACCTTGCGAGTCCCCAACTTATTGCAGTCGAACTCGATGGTCAGTTCAATGATTTGGCCCACGGTCAAAGGCTCTGAACTCGAAAGTCGAAGCCCACTCAAAGCGATCTCTTCGGTGAGGCCCATATACGATGGGAGATCCCGCGAGGAGACCCTCAAAACCTTTGTCACCCGAGCGATCTTAGAGAGGTCGATATCCAAGCTTTCCAGAGTCTTGTCGTTGTCAGCAACCTTTGCCAGATATTCTTGATTGCCGGGGTCGTAAGACTGGATGTCGACCTTGGTCATCATCTTGCCCACCGGCGTCGGTGTCACGACCATCATCTCGTGGAGGTTCAAGGCGTCAGCGGAGCGGAAGCTCAACAGTCCATCTCGAAAACCAGTGACTTGGACTGTCGGTACCTCTTGCTTTTTCTTAAAAAGATTCTTGAAGAAATTTATCATATTCCTGACCCCTCTCGGTTCGCTACCCTCATAGTATAGCCGATAAGTGCCCCCCCAAAAAGTGATCTACATCCCAATTTGACGTGTTTTCTCTTTCCCGTAGCTAGGATATTCGTCGTGGTATCTTCGGCGACTCGCAGGGTCTCTCGAAATCCAAGCCCGAGTCCAAAGCCCTAGAGAGAGCGTATCCTCCCCGGACTCGAACTCTTCGAAGGCAACGCAGCCTCCACGTTGAAGGCAGGGACATTGACGGACGAGGTGACGTGTGACGTGTGAGTGTGGAAAAGAGGCGCCCTTTGAGCAGTGCTGCGGGCGCTTCCTAGAGAGTTCAGAGCAGCCTGCAACGGCGGAAGAGTTGATGAGGTCTCGCTTTGTGGCCTTTGGGCTCGGTAACTTTGACTACATCGAGGCGACACAGGTAGAGCCCCTACCGGAGGAGGTTCGAAACCGCGAGGAGCCTGAATGGGAG
>CAZVVF010000096.1:0-9641 GCA_964630575.1 uncultured Burkholderiales bacterium
CAGTCCGTAGAGAGTGCAGCCCACCGATGGGTCACTGATGATGAGGTTGGCTCTGTTCGCTTGGCTTTCGCCGTGGCGCATGAGGTAGTAGTGATTTGTCATTGGCTCGATGTGTCTTTACAGGTCTTCACGCCGAAACCTCTGCCCTATGGCAGCCAGCATCAGCACCAGGTAAAACCCTGTTGCTAGAACGAGAATTGATGGAGAAAAGTTGGAGAGGAAGCCTTTGGCCGCCGCTGGCGCCTTGTCTTGAAGGAGTGAGAAGGGAACCAGAGCGTTGGCGACCTTGAGCGGCAGACAACCGCCCAGGCCTTGGACTTTGAGGTTGAGTAGAAAGGACAAGATGTTCTCGAGGATGGCCGAATAGATGAGGTAGGCTGCAACGGTGAGAGTGGCACGACGGATCCAGAAGGCCAAGAACAAGACAAAGACACCGTAAAATATGGCCTGTAGGTAGAACAGCCCAATGTAGGAGAAGCCGGTGAGGCTGAAGGCCGAGCCCGAGACGAGCCCTGCGGCGGCGCTGAGCAACATCACAACGCCAGTACAGCACGAGGCGAGGGCGACGACCCAGAACAACTTTGCTGAAAGGAACAGGGCTCGGCTCCAGCCATCCAAGAGGTTCTGTCGATGGCAGCGAAAGGTGAACTCATTGGTTACATTGAGGATGATCATCAGGGCGGGGATGAAGTGTAGCCAACTTCCGATATAGGCCACGTTGTGCCAGACCTGGGGATAGGAAAAGGGGAGCTTGGCGGCGCGGACGGCCCCTTGTGGGAGGAGCCCCTGGAATTCTGTCTGAGCCCAAAGTGCCACGACAATGACGCCGAGTAGAGAGACTGGGTAGAGGGCTGCCAGAACCCAAAAGGGCTTGTAGTATCGGATTTTGAGCCACTCTGTGCGGGCTAGTCTCAGGAGACTATTCATCGGTAATCTCCAGGAAGCGACTCTCGAGACTGCCCTTTGTGGTGTGGAGAAGAGAGAGGGTTAAGCCCCTCTCAAAGCAGTAACGATTGATCGTTTCAGCCTGGACCGGTCCTTGGACGCGAAAGCCGCTCTCTTGGACCTTCACGCGAAGGGCAGGCTGGAAAGCCTCTAGCGCTGTTTTGAGGGTGTCCCGGTCGGCTGAGTCGACGTCGATGATGGCATCCTGACTCAAGACCTGATCCATCGGTCCGCACTCGAGAAGTGTGCCTTTTTTGAGAATGGCGACATGGGTGCATACTTTCTCGACTTGGTCGAGAAGATGGCTGGCCAGGATGATGGTCTTGCCGGCGCGGTGGAGTTCGCCAATGATGCTCCGGATGTCGGCGATGCCGGACGGGTCGAGACCGTTTGTGGGCTCGTCGAGAACCAGGACGTCTGGGTCGCCGAGGAGGCAGCCCCCCAGTGCCAAGCGCTGCTTCATGCCGAGCGAGTAGCTGCTGAAGGGAAGTTTGGTGGCTTCATTGAGGAGTCCCACTCGGTCCAATACCCGAGAGATATCCCCTTCACCTCGACCACGAATGGAGGATGTAATGGCGAGATTCTGAGAACCAGTGAGGTAGGGATAGTAGTTCGGGGTCTCCAGTAAGGTACCGATGCGCCGACGTGTGTCGGCCGAACCTGTACGCTGTTCGCCGAACCAACAGAACGTTCCCGAACTGGGAAAGAGAATCTCCAACACGGTACCGAGAAATGTGGTTTTCCCACTTCCGTTGGGGCCCAGGATGCCAAAGACGCTGCCCTCAGGGACCTCTAGGCTAACCGCCTTCAGGGCCTCGATCGGGCCATAGCGCTTGCTCAGCTGCTGTGTCTTCAATACGCTCACGAGCCAGAATTAGATGTCCGATTGAGATTTCTTTCCCAACCTTCTGCAACCAGGCTTCCGGGGACCCTACGGCAAAAAAGGGTGCTGCTCTGGAGACAAACGACGACATACTGGCCGAGGTCGCAACCATCGACTTTCTCGCTGAAGCTGAGGGCTCTGGGTCTGAGGTCGGATTCAGCCTGCGAGGTCGAGAGATGATCGACAAGAGCGGTGAACGCTTCGCTGACCATCCGGCATCTTGGATCTTGAACCTGGTTCAGTTGGCCAACATGTGGGATTGCCCGCGTCTTCTGCTGACTTTCCCCAGTGGGGCTATCCGGGCTGAGTTTGAAGGCACCCCTGAGGACCGGCGCGCGTGGCTCGATGCGATGGTGCCTCTCTTGCGGGCCGGTACCTTGAGCCAAGACCTTCCGACCCGAGTGGTGCAAGAGACTCTATGGTCGGCGTTGGCTCAATTTGGCGGGCCTGTCGTTCTGGCGGCTTCCGGTCCGGCCGGCCAAGAGGTGAAGGCTGTTCGCTTGGCTCAGGAGGCGAGTGAATGGGGACAGGCCACTCTCGATCCCATGAGTTTTCTCATTCAGATAAGTTCGGCCGATGACCGAATCAAGAATCTTCAATCGGCTATGATCTCGGAGCTCAAACTCTACTCTTGCAGCGATAGGACAGTGGTCTCTTGCGGGCACGAGCTTCGCTCGTTTGTTCCGCTCTCGCCTCGCAACCAGGAGGAGGCTCCTCTGGCAGACGAGCCGCTCGTTCTCGGACTCTGGGCCTTCCCAGGAAAAGGCTCGATACCCCTGGGGCGATCGTTCGAGAAGCTCGATGCGGAGAGTATACAGCGACAGGAGTTGACGTTCGGAATTTTTCGAAGCGGCTTGATCGCGAGCGAAAAGTCGACTCAGAAAACCAGGGCGAGCACGGTCGTTGTTTTCACCCACCACGAGAGACCGACGCCTTCGGTTTTGATCTGGTTGGCGAGTGGCGTGGAGGTTGCCCAGCAACCCTTGGATTTGCCGTGCCAGCGCTTGGCTGTCACTCTCTATCGCGAAGCCCCGGAGGGATACTTCAGGGGGTGGGATGAGTTTCCGGTGGCAGAGGGGGATTTCGAGGCTCTCAAGGAGGACCTGGATGAAGTTGGCCCAGCGCTCACACAGGCCCTTGAGGTCATGGTCCGAGAGTACAACGGCTACTCGCCTGGTATTGAAGTCTCCACGCTCGGGTGTTGGTCGCTTCTCTGCCTCTCCTCCCTAGCCTTGGGCGGAATGATAGCCCCTGTCTTGGGCTCTAAGCTCGCTCTGATCGCAGGGATCGTTCTGGCCGTGGGCTTGGTTTGGACCGAGTTTCGCTTTCGGCACAAGAAGCGATTCGCCATTGGCCAAGGTCTCAAGCTGTTAGTCGAGAGCCTAGAGGAAAAAGGGGACAAGCCCATTTGGACGTCGCGACTGACAACCGTTCGGGGGCAGCCGATCGGCGCACCCTAGATTACACGGTGTCTTCGAGCGCCTCTTTGAGCTCTTCGAGTTCAGCCCAGCGTTCAACACCTTCTTCAAGCTGTTTTTCCAGGGCTTGTTTTTGCTCGTAGAGACCGCGAATGGCACCGTAACTGCTGGCGTTTTCGGCGATCTCAAGGTCCAGGGCTTTGATCTCATCCTCCCATTTGGGGATCGACTCTTCCAGTTCCAGAAGTTGAGTTTTCTCCTTGTAGGACAGCTTCCGTTTGCTCGGGGGAGCGGGCGCTTGACTGACCTCGACGGTCTCGCGTTTGACTTTCGTCGCAGGCTCCTTTTTCGAGTCAAAGAAGCCCGCCTCAATGTTGTCGAGTATCGAGGCATTGGCCTCTTCGAGATAGCCGTCTCGGAAAATCAGGATGCGATCGCACAAGCGTTGCAGTAGGAATCTATCGTGGCTTGCGATACACACGCAGCCGGGAAAACCGTCCAAGAAATACTCGAGTCGCGAGAGCGTCTCGATGTCGAGATCGTTGGTGGGTTCGTCGGCTAGGAACAGGTTCGGTCGCGAAATGAGGATACGCAGCAACTCTAAGCGTTTGCGCTCACCACCGGAGAGCTTGCCGATGGGTGTTCCCTGCTGGGTCCCTGTAAAGAGGAACATCTCGCACAGTCGCGCGGCGGTCAGTTCTTTGCCGTTGGAGAGCGGTACGGTGGTGGCGATGTCCTTCACTGCGTCAAGAACACGGGTTTCGGGCGGAAGGTGGGCGAGCCGATCGGTGTGTTGGTCAAAGTACCCAATCTGAACGGTGTCGCCGATATCCAGCTTGCCCTTTTGGGGTTGAGTGCGGCCAGCGAGAAGTTCCAAAAAGGTGGTTTTCCCAGAGCCGTTGGCTCCTACCAGGCCAACCCGCTCGCCGGGTTCAAGGCGAAAATGGAGTGGCTTGAGGATTTTGTGTGACTCGACGTCGAGCGTGACCACTTTTTTCCCTAGGCGTTTGGTACCGAGATCCCACGGCTCATCCTCGGTCTGGCCGGGCTCTACGAGGACACCAGAACCCTCGTCGAGCATGGTTTGAACCCGCTGGAGTCTGGCCTTTTGCTTGGTGGAGCGGGCCTTGGGGCCACGCTTGAGCCAATCGGTCTCCTGCCGCATGACATTGTCGAAGCGTTCTTGCTGGCGCGCTTTTTGAGACTCTCGCTCGGCTTTTAGCTCTAGGTACTGGGAGTAGTTCCCTTGGAAAGAGTAGAGCGTGAGGTCGGCCACCTCCACGATCTTGGTGCAGACGCGTTCGAGAAAGAAACGATCGTGAGTGACCATCAGGACGGTAAAGTTCGCGCTTTTCAGAAAACCTTCAAGCCATGTGATGGTGGCGATGTCGAGGTGGTTAGTGGGCTCGTCGAGGAGCAGAATGTCTGGTGGTACCAACAGAGTTCGCGCCATAGCCACCCGCTTGAGCTCCCCTCCGCTCAGTCCGTCCAAGGGGATCTTGGAGTCGGGGAAACCCATCATGGAGAGCAGTTGGTCGGCTCGCGTTTCCAGGTCCCAGGCGTCGTGGAGGGTGAGTTGATCCGTCAAGCGATTGAGTTCTTTGGAAAGTTCCTTTTGGGCCGAGTCAGAGGCCGCTTCCATCTCTTTGCAGACCTCTTCGTAGCGCGCTCTCAGTTTCACCAGCCTGGGAGCTCCGAGGGTCACCACCCGCCTGAGAGTCAGACCTTGACAATCATCGAGTTCGGGGAGTTGATCGAGGTATCGGAGTTCGGTTTGTCCCCGCAGAGTAACGCTTCCGCTGTCTGGCTTGAGTTCCCCGGAGAGAATTCTCAGGAGGGTGCTCTTGCCGCTCCCGTTTCTGCCCACCAGACCCACCTTTTCCCCTTTGGTCAGGTTGAGATCAACATCTTGAAGAAGCGTTCGACCGGGCAGGGAGTATTCAATTTTATGAGCGTTTAAGAGATTCATGAGTCGGCTCCTAGGTCTAGATGTATTTTCGCTCCTGACTGTATCTCGGCCTCGGTGACTTGAAAGGTCTTGGTTCGCCCAGCGATGTCCAGAGTGTAGGAACCGTTGACCCTGATGGTACCTGGGACCGGATAGATGGGACCGTCAGTAGGGTACGGCAGTCGGAGTTCAAAATTCCCTTCGCTATCGGCGTAGGTTTTCCAAGTGACGAATTTGGGCGCTTTGTCGTAAGGAGCAGAGATGCTGAGGAAGACGCCGATTCGAGCGTCCCGTCTCGCTTTCCCCACGATCCCGGCGCCTGGAACAAATTCGAAGATGCGCACGTCAGGGGAGAGGAACGGGTTGATCAGAAGTCCCCGGCTGGTGGGGTGAACGGTGTTCTTCTTTCTTAGGATCGGACCGAGAGCTTCGGCCTCACGAGGGGTCACATCCAGGGAGGCGTACTCGAACTGTTCGAGACTCTCTTTGAGTTTAATGGCTCGAACCATCTGTTGAGGGGACTCGAAGACCAGGCGATAGTGGCCCTGGTTGGAGCCCAAGCCGTCGAAGAGTTGAACGAGAAGAGTTTTTCGATAGTTGTCGTTGAGGAGTGGAACTTGGAACTCTCGATTTTTCCAAGTGATCCTGGGACCAGGAGAAAAGATCTCGTTCGGGTTTTTGCCCGAGAGGATATACTCTGTGCCGAACTTCTCTTCCAGGTTTCGAGAGGGAATGAAGATAAACCGAAAGGGCTTTTTCTTGTTCTCTACCAGCCGTTCGTAGACATAGTCAGAATTGTCGGAGTAGAAGAGTTCTGCGAGGAACTGAGAGTGGGTTTGGCTCCATCCAACAGGCGTTTGGGTCAACTGGGCCAGTAGGCTTCCGAGATCCCAAGGGGCCATGATTCCATAAATCTGGCTCTTGCCCACTGTCTTCTTAAATTCAGCGAGCCATTGGGCGCCTTGGTCCAAGCCGTCGGTATGGAAGATGGTCTTTTTGGCCTCAGAGGGCGAGAGCCAGGGGTTGATGGGGGCCTTTAGCGGGAGGAAGGGGAGCCCTATCAGGCCTAGCAGAAAAATCGGGACCCACTTTTCCCAGGGAAGCTGGGCGAGACAGTAAGCCGCCGTCGCCGCAACGACGGCTGGCGCGTAGTAGTTGAAGTCTTTCGTTTGCAGCCAGAAAAGAACGAGTGAGGCGCCGTAGAGGTAGGCCACGATGCCCTGCTTTGCTCGGCCGTTGTGAACGAGGAGGATCGGCGTCAGGACTAGGGCCAGCATATTGAAACCGTACCAGGAGAAAAGGCTGAAAAGGGTGATCGCTCCGTGCTCGGAGATGGTCGAGGAACGCGGGCTGAAGAGTTGGGAAAGGGCCTTCGATGCCGGCTCTGAGAGTTGGGCTAGGAGGGGGAATGCTACGACCAGCGATATGGCAACGGGCAACCGGGATCGTCCAGGTAGCTTGGCCGCTAGGTAAACCAGCAGCGGGTAACCGAAGATCAGGGCGCAACCTCCCCAGAAAAAGACCGTATGGGCGGATTTCCAGAGCATAAGGTTCTCGTCGATTTGGGTGCTGGCATAAGGTAGGGCAACGATGATCAGGCCGAAAAGGATGCCTTTGAGGGCCAACATCTTGTTCTCGGCAGCGGAGCCCGAAAAGAAGGCGCGAGCAAAGAAGCAAGCTCCCACAATGGCAAGGTGGAGTGGGGCTCCGGCCCAACTGAAAAGGAACAAAACCAGAATCAGGGCAGGGCACAACACCCAGAGCAGCTTGCTCTTTGGGTGCAGCGCTTTATTCAGGCTCAGGGCCAGAGCCGTGGCGAGGAGAATTTCGTAGCTGTGGTGGTCTCCATTTCCTAGCGCACAGATCTGAACCAGGGGACCGGGGTAGGCTGTGATAAGGCACCCAAAAAGGACGGCACACCACGGTTTAACCCTGCGCCAAAGGAATATCCCGACCAGCAGAAAGGCCAAAGCGCTGAACACGGGGCTGGCCCAGATCAGCAAGAGCGTCGGACTCAAAGCACCAAAGCTGAGTTTGCTGAGCGCAGCTATAGCCACGTCATAGGCCCCTTGGTTGATGCCACGCTCCACACCTGGAAAGGACGCCATGGAGTCCCAGCGTTTGATCTCGGGGAAATGCTCGGTTATGAATTCGGCGTGGCGCAGATGAAAATAGCTGTCCACACCCGAGAGCCTAGGGGCACCGTCGTCTGGGAATATATAGGGAAAGGGTGTGAAGGCGCGTAGCAGGATCCAGATCACCACAAAGCCGAGTGCTAGGCTAAGCTTGGACTGGAGGTCGTTGTCGATTTTTGGCCAGTTATTTTTCAATCTGCTTCCGCGACGTGTCCTTTGCCGCCACCCACAAATCTTCGCTGTGCAAAGTTCTGGGCGGCAATCGAAGAGAACGAGGGCTTCCGGTGTGTTCAGACAAACTCCTGGTCGTGCGTTTGTTGTTTCTCTCCCCGTTTCCGTCTCAGCCTCTCTATGGAGGAGCTGTTGTCAGAAACCATTACCTAGTGAAGGCCCTGACGAGGCGCCACAGAGTATGGGCTAGCTATTGCGGGGTGGATGGAAGTGCTCAGTTCGAAGGGGAGGTCCCACTGCGGGGAGAGGGTTTGCCCGCCCTTTTTGACCCGTTCTTCTTGCTTCGAGCATACCGTTTGATCAAGGAACAGCGGATCGAGATGATCGTGAGTTCGAGTCTGATATCGGGACTGCACGGGGTTCTGCTGAGCTTCCTTACCGGATTGCCTTTCTGGATGGACGAGCACAATGTGGAATGGCACTGCAGTCGTCGATACGGGCATAGGTTTTGGTGGCTGGTCTATGCCTTGGAGGGCTTTATCCTGCGCAACGCTGATCACATAACCTGTGTGAGCCAGGAGGATAAGGAGCGCTTGATCCGTGCTTTTCGACTGCCGCCAGATCGGCTTGTGGTCGCTCCCAATGGGGTCGACTATGCGCGCTTGTCCGCTCTTGGTCATACGAGCCCTTCGCCGAGAGCCCACAAGCGAGTCTTGTTCTTTGGAGTCTTGGACTACCCACCGAATCGATCGGCGGTGGAGTATTTGGCCACCAAGATCGCTCCCTTTTTGTCGGATAGTGTGGAAGTTCTGGTTGCGGGACGGGGAGGAGAGGAGCTTCCGCAGCTCTTTCCGCGTCTGACGTTCTGCGGTTTTGTCGACGATATCCACGCCTTGATACGGGATTGTGATGGAGTGGTTGTTCCGATCCTAGCCGGCGGTGGGACTCGCATGAAGATCCTAGAGACCGTGGCCTGTAAACGACCGGTGGTGAGCACGACTTGTGGGGCTGAGGGGATCGATCTGCCAGCGTTGGGGGAGGCCATCACAATCGCCGATGAACCCGAGGAGATGGTCGCTTGGATCGAATCTCTCTCTCTCGGGGCGCAGGTTGAGCCCCCGATCGCTTTCCGTGAGCTTTACGACTGGGCTAGGATTTGGCAGAATGGGGCCCCAATATGAATCAGGTTCTTATAAGCGTCATCGTACCCACTCACAACGACGGGCCGACACTGGAAAAATGCATACGCTCCCTCTTTGGCCAATCTTGGTCCGAGGTTGAAGTGATCGTGGTCAACGATTGCTCCACTGACCAAACGATGGATACACTCCATCGGCTCTCCTCGGAGTTCCCTCGGCTTCGAGCCGCCTCTACCGAGGTCAAGAGCGGTGCCGCAGCAGCTCGAAATATAGCCTTCTCCATGGCGCGGGGTGAGGTCGTTGCTCTGATCGATGGCGATATGTGGGCACCGCCGACCTGGGTCGAGCAGCTCGTGGCTCCCATTCTCAAAGGGGAGGTCGATGTCACCGGAGGTCCCGACGAGGTTCCTTCTACCGCGCCTCTGTCCAGTCGCTGTATCGGCTACTCCATGGACTCGGTGCTCACAAACGGCGGACTTCGCCGGGGCGACACCGCCCTTGTGACCTACCTACCAGGGACCGGAAACATGGCCATTCGAGGCAGCTTGTTGTCGCGATCGGGGCTGTTCGACGAAGAGTTTCACGATACAGGTGAAGACAAGGAATGGCTGTATCGGGTCAAGGAAGCTGGAGCCAGAATTCAGTACTTGCCCGAGGCGCTAGCTTGGCACGAGCGACGTCCAGACATTTGGCTGCACGCCAAAAAGCAAGTCTTGAGCGGGCGCCGACGTTTTGACATATGGGAGAAGGACCGTTCCACCTTTGAGGTCGCGCATCTGGCACCGTCGGTGTTGATCGTGTTTTTGCTCACCGCCTGGAGTAGTCTCGCGACCCGTCCCGTTTGGTGGGCTGTTGTGGCGCTGGGGACTTGCTTGGTCTTTGTCGATTGCTACAAAGGTGCCAAGGAGTTTGGAGACCCGAGAGCCTTTTTTCTGCTCCTGGTGACCTCGTCGGTGATTCCTTTCGGGTACGGTTTGGGGATCTTGTGGCGGGCGGCCGAGC
>CAZVVF010000097.1:0-9589 GCA_964630575.1 uncultured Burkholderiales bacterium
CCATCGTCGAAGCCGGGACCGGCGCCGGCACCCTCTTCGTTTGCCGCCACGGAAGTCTCCAAGGTTATGGGGCGAGAGGTCACGGCCTTTTCGGTGACTCAAATCTCGGCAACCCCCGCCTTGTGGTCTATCGACTTAACCGTAGGCTCCATGACAGACGCCACCCGGTACGGAATAGAGTTGCACTCTGAGGTTGGCCCTCGGAATTGATCCGAAGATTCTTCGAGGTCACGCTCGATCTGCGGGCCTTGGCGGGTTTGCGCATCGCCCTCGGGGGACTGGTGTTGGTCGACCTTGCGCTGCGCCTGCGTGACTTAACGGTTTTCTACACCGACCAAGGGGCGCTCCCCCGCGTCACGCTGCTTCAGATCCCCCATCCCACCTACCTCGACCTCTACTTCACAGTGGGTTCGAGCGCGGGGGCACTCTTTTGGATGTCTCTTTTGGGCCTGAGTGCTTTGGGCCTTATGGTGGGTTGGAACACGCGCTGGTGCGCCCTCGCGACCTGGATACTCCACATCGCTCTCAAGCACCGAAATCCCCTCATTCTAGACGCCGGTGACCTGGAGCTAGGCTTGGTTTTGTGGTGGTCCAGTTTTTTACCGCTGGGTGCTCGCTACTCACTCGATGCCAGGGCCAACCCCGAATGGAGCAAACTGCCTAACGCCTATTCGAGCTTGGCCACGACCGGGTATACGTTGCAGATATCCCTGGTCTATTTGATGGCGGCTCTCCAAAAAACCGATCCTGTTTGGACCGAGAACGGGTTGGCGCTCTACTACCTGTTTAGCTACGATCAGTTTGCGACCACTCTGGGAAGGACACTGGCTCACTACCCGGACCTTCTGCGGCCATTGACCTTCTTGGCCCTTGGGCTGGAATTCGCCATTCCCGTTCTCTTGTGGATGCCGTGGAAGAGGAGGTTGTTTCAAAATCTGGCCTGCTTGGCTCTGCTGAGTCTGCACCTCGGTATCGCCGCCACCCTCCATTTGGGATTGATGGTACCGATCAATATCTTGGTGACCGTCGGTTTGTGGCCGGCTCTTGTCTTCGACCGTCTCGCCTGGACTCCCAAGTGGCCTCGTTTGCGGGGGGTCGAGCGGACGGAGCCGCAGGCCTACAGGCTGCGAAAGCCCGTCCGAGTCCTGGTGGTGCTGACCTGCTTGTATATCGTTCACCTCAACTACGCGATGTATCGCGATGTGGTCGTACCCATGCCCATTAAGCTCTTTGGCTATTTCACGCGGCAACAACAGGATTGGCATCTGTTCGCTCCTCACCCTGGAGTGGAGGATGGCTGGTTTGTAGCTGAGGCTGAGTGTCTCAATGGCCAGACTATCGATCTTCTTCGCGGCGGGTTGCCAGTGGATTGGAGCAAGCCGGACTCCGTGGCTAGCGTCTTTGCCAACCAGCGATGGCGGATGTGGCTCTTCAATCTGGCCAGGCGTGAGGATCCCCTCGTGAACGAGGCCTTTTCAACCTGGCTTGCCCGGGATTGGAATGAACGTCACCCGGGGCCAGAGAGCGTTCGGCGAATCGTACTCAGACAGATGGTCGAGGCCACCCCACTGCCCGGTCAACCGCTTTTGGTCACACCGGTGACTCTCTTTGAGTTCGAGTGTCCAGAGTCGCTCTATCGCAGTCCCAACCAAGTCTTCGCGCCGTTGACTCCCCCAACGCAGGAGCCTTAGAGGCCATCCTACCGGGGACAGGTGGAAGGCTCCTAAACAGATCTAGCCAATCTTTTCAGAGGAGGTAAGCATTATGAATTCAGACCCCTATGACAACATGCCTAGCATAGAAGAACTCAAGGCGTCCGGAGCGACGGACTGGTTCAGCGATGCTTTCGCTGAACAAAAGAAGCGCAACGCTGAGCTCAAGGCCGCCCTCGGAGGTGATGCGGAAGCGATTCGGGCTGAGCGGGAGACCCTCAAAGCCTTTATTGCTAAACCTGATCAAGAAAAGCCAACAGACGATTCTCTCGATCTTTTTGCGGCAGAGCGCGTGCAGACAGCCAAGCAGAAGGATGCTCTTTCGGGAATGATGGGGGAGCTAGAAAAGGCCGCCGCGGCCGAGAAGGAGATGCTGAAAAATCTTTTCGGGGATTAGGCCCTCGGGAGCCGCTCTGGGAGCGTTGGCGCGGAACTTGTCAAAACGGGGGAAATGCCAAAAAAAGGTGATCGTTGGAAAGGAGCCTTGACCCCTTTGCACGATCTTCTCAAGAAGTAGGCTGATGCAAAATTTTAAAAGCACCGCCATCACCAATAGAAAAGAGAAATTAGAAATTGAATTACACTGACCGCAACATAGTCTGCGTAGACTGCGGAGACGACTTTGTTTTTACTGCATCAGACCAGGAGTTTCACGCCTCCAAGGGCTTCGCAAACGATCCCAAACGCTGTCGTGCTTGCCGTCAAGTTCGCAAAGCGGCTGGCGGAGGGGGTCGTAGTGGCGGCGGTGGCGGTGGCTTCGGAGGCCGAGCCGGTGGCGAGCGGGAAATGTTCGACGCTGTTTGTGCCGCCTGTGGCAAGGATACCCAGGTTCCCTTTCGCCCCAGCGGAAACAGGGATGTCTTCTGCTCCGACTGTTTTAGAAGCCAGCGCGGCGGTGGCGGCGGCGGCCGTGGCGGCTTTGGTGGCGGCGGTGGTCGTGGAGGCGATCGCTGGTAGCGGTCTCCACGACCTTCCTCGACGAAAAAGAGGTTCAGAGTTAAAATAAGGCTGAGCGGCTCCGAACCGCTCGGCCCTTTTTTTTGTCTCCAGTTGGGCTTGGTTGTAGAGGGGAAGGTCTCTTTTTTTGTTGCGTTTCAGGAATTCTGGGCACGTCTTTTACCACGCCCTTTGAAGCCAAGAGCCCATCGCCTCACCCGGCAGCGCTCAGGTGTGTTAACCGTACTCAGGGGTGTTGCGAAGCTGCTCAGAGCCATAGTAGGTCAGGCCCGCGAGTATCCCCCAAAAGATAAAGGCCGCAGCGGGGATAGGAAAGGCGAAGAGACCGAGGGCATAGTTGAGCACTCCGAAGGCCATGGCCGGACACAAGGCTAGGGTGGCCAGCTTGAGATGGACCAAAAAGTTCGGACGGCTTTTTTGAATCAGTGTGATGACGCCAGCTGTAATGAAGAGCTGCATCGCTTTCCAGCAGACCTGCCATAAAAAGCAGAGCAAAAAGACACCCGGTAGGAACCATGATTCCACGACCTCGACCCAGCCAGCGACGGTGCTCGAGTTGAGCGTGAAGTTGTTTTGGATGTCGGAGAATTTGAAGGCCTGTATCTTGCCGTTGGCGTCCTTGGAAGAGATGCGGTCCTTGGATATTACGATAATCTGCTTGTACTCATCGAGATAGATATCGGCCTTTTGAGTGGTGTCGATGACGGCGATTTTCGTCCCCTCTGTCTCTACGAAATAGGGCTGCTCAATATCCACAAAAGCCTCACCATCGACGACCTTGATGGTCGGAGTATTCTCCGCGAGTTCGTCCATGTAGGGGCTAATATTGGTCGTGAGCCAGGAGGTCGTCGCAAACGCGTAGAGGCTACAGCACAGCGTCACAAGCAGCAAGTAGTGAGCGGCCGAGGAAAGGCCAGAACGCTTGGTGTAGGCTGGGTATTTCTTAAAGTTTACGAACGATCCGATGAACGCTTCTAGGAAACTAGGGGTGTTATCATTTTGCATGAGAGGAAATTTGACGTAGGGCGAAGATCACCTCCGAAAATAGCTCAAACTTGAATCCTATAGGATTCACATCTCGGCCTTGTGAGCATTTTAGGGTGGTTTCAGATCGGGGAACTATACTAGGTTTACTGGTCAACACGATGAAAATTGGAGTCCCTACATACGGCAGGAAGCCCCTCAAGGCCCCCGCTCCGGAAACCGTTCCTGAAAAGGACTGGACTCTTCTCTATGTCCTCAACGGCGACAACGATCTTCGTGAGGCGGCGACCCTCGATCTCGTTGAGTTGGATCGCATGGGCACACCCAAAAATGTGGCCGCTGTGTGTCAACTCTACCGAGGGGACCTGAAGTGGAGTCTCAAAAATTTGGGCCGCAAACTCTCTAGTTTGGGCTCTGCCGAAATGAAGCCAGCCGTTCGACCAGACTGGCGAGGCATGAAAGTCTTTGAGGTGAGGAGTGAGGATTCTGGTAGCACCACCCAGGAGGTCGGGCGAACCCATTTCGCAGAACCGACGACTCCCAGTGACCCGAAGGCTTTGACCGATTTTGTGGCCTGGGGAATGGAAGCCTACCCTGCTCGTCACTACGCCGTGATCCTTGGGGGCCACGGTTCTTTGGATGGAGTGATGTCCGACGCCAGGGGTGAGAAGATGACGTTTGCTGATGCCGCTCAAGCTTTGAAGGCAGCCTCGGAGCGAACAGGTCGAACGATCGACACCGTACTCCTCGATTCTTGCGCCACGGCCTCGGAGCAGACGGCTCAAGCTTTCCAGGGGGCGACCCAATACCTGGTGGCCTCGCCTGAGGTGATCAGAGGCGGTGGTTGGTCAGAGTCCGAGACGCTCGAGTTCCTCAAGGATAATCCACAGGCCGGGGCTCGAGAGTTCGCCCAAAGCTTGGTTGAAGGCCAACATCCCGGGGTGAACAGAGCGACCCTCTACGCCACGGGCTAGCTTATTGAGGGGTTCCCCAGCCCCCGCCTCCAGGAGTTTTTAGAAGCACCGAACTGCCAGCCGGCAGCACTTCGGTGGAGGAGGCCGGTAGAGGGTGCCAATCTTGACCAGGTAAGCGCGCGCTCTGAGCACCGGGAGTTCCGTCGTGCCCTCCATTCAATCCATAGGGGTTCGTCGTGCGTCGCGAGGTTAGGAACGTGACGGATGCTTCCTCTAGGAAGGTGATCTCCTTGACGGTTCCATCGCCTCCTTCATAGAGTCCGCGCCCACCGCTGTGGGGCCTTGTTTGATACCGCTCGACGAAAACCGGGAACTCTTCTTCCAGGATCTCAGTGGGGGTCGAGAGTGTATTGGTCATGTGGACTTGAACGCCCGAGCATCCCTTGGCCGGACCACCCGGGCAGCCGCCTGCACCACCACCCGAGGTTTCGTAGTGCACGCCGAATCTTGGGTCCGTGAAGCCGAAGCTCAAGTTGTTCATGGTTCCAGCCGAAGCTGCCGGGACCACCGAGGGGGCGAGTTGATGGAAGGCCCCAAACACCGCGTCGACAATGCGCTGCGAGGTTTCGACGTTTCCGGCCGCCACAGCCTGGGGGTAGACGGCTGAGACCAGACTACCAGCTGGAGCGATGACTTCGATACAGTCTAGGAACCCTTGGTTGAGCGGTAGAGAGAGGGGGGTTAGGCATCGGACAACATAGCAGACCGCTGCTTTGGTCACAGCCAGCGTCGCGTTGAAGCTCGCAGCGACTCCCGGCGAGGTGCCACTGAAGTCGGCTCTGAGAAGACCTCGCTCGGTGAGAGAGAGGCAGACCCGTATCGGAACGAGTGCCCCTTGGACCTCCAGTCGGTCCTCGAAGGTTGCTCGGCAGTCTCGGCTCACCAATTCACCGAGGCTCTTGAGGGTCCCGTTCATGCTGGTTTCGCGAAGCGAGCGCTGACCGGACTCCCAGGTATCGAAGCTGCCCGAGGCCCACTGGGAATAGACTCGCCGGATCCCGATCCGACCTTGTTGACAGGCCGCTTGCTGGGCTAGAAGGTCTCCCTCCCGGTCTCCTGGGCTTCTCATGTTGGCCAACAGAAGAGCCAGTACTGATCGGTTCCATTGCCCGTTCTCAGCGATCTTGAGAATGGGGATACGCAGACCGTCTCCATAGATGTTGGGCTGGCACGCCATGCTCCCAGGGGCCGTTCCTCCAACGTCGGCGTGGTGGGCCCGAGCCGCCGCGACACCCAGGCATCGGCCATCGTCGGAAAAGACAGGCTCCATCAGGGTGATGTCGGGCAGATGGGTGCCACCGTGATAGGGGTCGTTGGCGATGTAGAGGTCACCCGGCCTCAGGGTGTGGCTCTCGATCAGGGCTTTGATCTGGTCGGGCATGGAGCCTAGGTGCACGGGGATGTGAGCGGCTTGAGCCAGAAGCGCTCCTCGGGGGCCGAAGAGGGCACAAGAAAAGTCCAGTCGCACGCGGATGTTGGGGCTGAAGGCCGAGCGAGCCAGGGCGGTCCCCATGACTTCGGCGACCCCTTCGAGTTGCTCTTGCAAAAGACTGAGTTTGATGGGGTTCACAGAGCCTCGATCCGGGTCAGGAGAAGGTGACCGTTGGCAAGAGTTTGGGCTCTCCAGCCCGGTGCCACAAAAACACTAGAACTCTCCTGGAAGATCAGCAGGGGGCCATCTTCTGGGCTGAGGAAGCGCTCGGGCTCATGGAGCAAGGGCACGCTGAGGAGATTTTGTTTCCATCTCACCTCTCGCGAGTCGCGGACTCTGTCGGTGCTTGAGGTTTGGCCGAATTGAGAGACGCCTTGAAGAGGCGCGCGCGTCGCACGAACCCTGATCTCCACGGCCTCCACTGGAGTGTTGGAGCGGGAGAAGCCGAATCGGTCTTGATGAAGGGAGTGAAAGGCAACGTCGGCCTCGGACATGAGGGTCTCGCCCTGGCCCTTGTAGCGGCGGGCTATCAGTCGTGTCCAGTGCGAGTCTCCAGAGCCGTCGAGTTCCTGGCGGGCTTGTTTTTCCAGAGCATCGAAGAGACCGGGCCAGCGGCTTTGATCGGAGCGGATCTGGGGTGGGATGGTTCGGCTCCACTCTCGCTCCCAGGGGGCCGAGAGCGCTCCCCAGGCCGACAGGACGCCAGCGCAACTCGGCACCAGGACCGTCTCCATTTCTAAGCTCTCGGCCACCGCGCAGGCGAGAATAGGCCCCGCGCCACCGAAAGGGAAAAGGGTGAAGGAGCAAGGGTCTTGCCCGCGCCCGGTGGTGACTTTTCGCACCGCGCTGGCTAGGTGACTCGACGCGAGTTCCAAGATGCCGTCGGACACTTCGGCAGCACCCAGGCCCAGTTCTTGGCCTAGCCTCGCCAGGGCTTGGCCACATCTCTGGCTGTCTAGCACGCTCTGTTCGTGACCCAGGGCCGTCGGTAAGAAGCCGTTGTAACACAGAGCATCGGTTACGGTCGGTTCTTTCCCCCCCCGACCGTAGCAGACCGGACCAGGTTGAGCGCCGGCTGATCGGGGCCCCACGCGCAAAAGTTGGGCACTGTCGAGATAGGCGATGGAGCCGCCCCCGGCTCCGATGGTGTGTATCTCTAGGGTGGGGGCTCTGAGGGGATAGCCTTCGAGTTCGGTTTGCCAACTGTAGGGGAGTTCGCCGTTGGCCAGCAGAGCGACGTCGGTCGAGGTTCCTCCCATATCCAGGGTGACCAGGTTGGGCTGTTCGCACTCGATTCCTATGGCGAGGGCCCCCCTGAGGCCGGCGGCGGGTCCTGAGAGCGCTAGGCGGTGAGGCAACTCTTTGCTCTCGCTCGGAGTGAGAAGGCCTCCGGCGGAATGGACGATTCTGAGTTCGCTCTCGGCCAGCGCTCGGGCCAAGGAGTCGATATAGGACTCGACTTTGGGCGATAGGTAGGCGGCCACAAAGCAGGTCATCGCCCGCTCGTATTCTCCGCTTCCCGGAGAGAGACGGTGAGAGCAGAAGACTCGTGGAAAGGTTTGGCTGAGTCGCCTCTGGATGGTGAGCTCATTCTGGGGGTTGAGACTCGAGTGGAGCAGGCAGAGAGACACGGCATCGACCTTCGGGTCAAGAGCCTGAACCAGAGTCTCTAATTCGGCCGGGTCGATGGGCTTGTGAATCGAGCCATCTGCTAGGGTTCGTTCGGCAATCTCGTGGCAGTCTTCCCGGTCCAACGGGGGCAGGACCCGACTTGGTGCTAGGGCGTAGAGGTCGCGTCGATTGCCGCGGCCCAGCCACAGCATCTCGGCAAACCCTTCGCTGGTGACAAACGCAACACGGCCCCCTTGGCTCTCCAAGAGGGCATTGGTGGCAACGGTCGTGGCGTGGTTGACCCGCAGCGGATCACGGTCGGCACACAGTCTCCTCAACCCCTCCAAAACCGCCCGACTCGGATCGTCGGGGGTTGAGGAGAGTTTGAGTGTGACTAGGCCTCGGTCGGGACACAGCATGACAAAGTCAGTGAAGGTCCCCCCCGTATCGCAGCCTATGAACACGCGATCCCTAGTCGAGAACGAAGGTCGGTACTCCGCCTCCGCCAGCTGTCACGTTGCAGAGTGCTGTAGCGGATAGACGCGTTAGAAGGCCCTCGATCTCACCGAAGAACACGAAAGGATCGAGGTCAACGGTGTATTCGCCCCACTGAATGTCATTGGTCTCTAAGTTCCAACTAGGATAGGAGTCGCGGGCAACCTCGACTCTGATCTGGACGAGGTAGTGGGAGGACAGAGCCGCCTGAATGGCGTTGTCCCACTCTCGGTCGTCGAGCTCCCAACCTACGAAGATTCCCTTACCGCCATACTCATCGTTGGGCTTCATCACCAGGTCGCGTCGGTTTTGGCGAATGAAGTAGAGCAGCTCGATGGGATTGCCTTCGGGGTCCGTGGTCTTGGCGTCTTCGACCCGTCGAGTCCACGGCACGTGAGTGTAGACAGAAAAGAGTTGCTCCTCGGTCATTCCATCCTGGTAACGAGGGTCTGTGATGAGGGCGAAGATCGCTTTTTTGTGCAGGTACTTGGAGCGGAAACTGTTGACCGAACAGATGGTGCCAGCTTTGTAGGCTTCGAACATCGGTTTGGCTTCCTCGAAGCGTTCGAGGAGTTCGTTGGTGAGCAGTCGACGGTAGACCAGGTTCACTTTTTGGTCTCCGGCGAAGAGCTCGCCCTTGCTGTTGACGACGAGCTTGCGAGGATCGGCAACGACCGTTTTGTAGCCACGGTCTGTGAACGATTTTCTGAGTATCTCAAATTCGTGGATGGTGGGAAGGTCGTCGTAGTCCACGATCGCGATGACAGGCTCATCCTTACCACCCCAGCGGCGATAGGTGTCGATCAGGGCGTTCAAGAGGGCATCGGTGGTGAACAGAGGCGAACAGGGGTAGAACTCGTTGAATTCTTTCATGACCTGAGTCCGCATGAAACACTCCGTCATACAGTCGTTGTAGCCGATGCCAGCGGGAACTTCCGCGTTGTACTCTACGAAGCGAACTTTACCACCGAGCAGAAAGCTGTCGAGTCGGCTGGACACGGAGAGGTCGAAATAGCCAGGGTCGACAGCGGCCAACATTCTCTCTTGCTCGGTCATGCCCAAGAAGTCTTGCAATTCCGGCTCGGCAATAAGGCGTGGTGCGAGGACATTCATGGCACCAACAACACCGCGCACGGCGGAAGCGAGGAGCTCGAGCTGCTCTCGACCTACGAAGTTGGGTCGCAAGAACGGGCACAGGAGACGGTCCCCGAACAGGACGCCGGTGTTGCGAAGGTCTTCTTGTAGAGACTCCGCGAACTCCCTGATATTCGTTTTCTCGAGAATGGTGTTGTAGAACGATATGGCTTCCAACCGGCTTCCCTCTCGGGCGGCGGCGGCCAGGGCGGCATCGACTCCATCTTTGTTTAACTTTTTGAGCATTATCGTTTGCCTTTCATTTTTGAGGGTCTTGCTGAGCGTTTTTC